>NZ_JAUBUN010000039.1:29057-57161 GCF_036702665.1 Microcoleus sp. Aus8_D2 | reverse complement strand
AAGGTGCGTCGCTATTAGATTGTCACTCTTTCTTTAATAATTGTCGGCTGCGACGCACCCTACAAATACTAATAATTTTCCCCCTGACGCACCCTAGGGTTAGGATTATTAAGTAATACCATTCATAAAAAATCTTGCTATCAAACAAATTTTTGGTTCATTTTCTGAACTATTGTATAAGGTGCGTCGCTATTAGATTGTCACTCTTTCTTTAATAATTGTCGGCTGCGACGCACCCTACAAATACTAATAATTGTCCCCCTGACGCACCCTACGGTTAGTTACTAACTACTGACACCTATCAAAATAAATTTGAGCCACCCTATCCCCCGGATTTTGCCGCAAACAATCCGCAAACAACCCTCCAGCTTCCCTAAAACTCTTCAGATTGTACAAAGACAAAGCCTCAGCAAACACTGGCAAAGTAGCCAACTTCCCCGCTTTAACGAACGGCAAATCTGCATCAAAAACCTCATAAACAGTAACCCATTCAGACTTTCCCTTAACCTGAACCTTATCAATTACCCGAATTGCATAATCAGCAGGATTTGTCAAGCGATCGAAAGTATGTTGAGTAATTAACAGCGACACCCCATAATTCTTCGTCAAACTTTCAATTCGAGCAGCCAAATTAACCGCATCGCCAATCACAGTACCATCCATCCGATTGCGTCCGCCAACAGTACCCAACATCAAAGAACCAGTATTAATTCCCACCCCAATCTCAATCGGCACATAGCCCACAGAAGCACGATATCGATTGTATTGAGCAAGAGTATGCAGCATCGCAATTCCCGCTTTCACCGCATTGTCGGCGCCCTCGCTAAACAACGCCATAATTGCATCGCCAATATATTTATCAATAAACCCCTGATTTTCCACAATCAGCGGTTCCATATAACTCAAATATGAATTTATAAATTTAAAATTTTCTTGCGGTGTCATCTGTTCCGAAAGAGTAGTGAAATCGCGGATATCAGAAAACAAAATCGACATTTCCAACTCCACTGCGTCTCCCAATTTAACATCAACAATACTGTCACATCCCAAAAAAGCTAAAAATTGATTGGGTACAAAGCGACTTGTCGCCTCAGTGATTTTTACTTCTGTATCTAGTGCCAGTTCCAAATTGCAATTCACCTCAAAAAGCTCCTCAATGAATTTTTGGCGCTCTCTTTCCGCTTTTTTGCGATCGGTAATATCTAAGAGAGTATTAATAGCATAGGTGACTTTGGCGTTGGTATCATAAATGGGAGTTGCCGAAATTTCTAAAGGAATAATTTTATCGCCGTTATGCACTTCTATATCTTCAGCGGTGGCATTTTCCCCCCTCAATGCCCGCACAATCGGTAAATCATCGGGAGGATATTCTTGATTTGTACCGGCTTGATAAGTTTGATAAACCTCTGACAGTTGTTCGGCACTCGTATCCGGTACAACTCCTTTACCAAATATCTCTTTTGCTTTCTGATTCACAAAATAAACTTGGCCCTCCGAGTCCAACACTCCCACCCCAATTGGCATTGCTTCCAAAAACTGCATCAAGCGATTTTCATTTTCGTGAAGTAGGGTAATCAGCAAGGCTTGCTCGCGGTTTAAATGCGCCAATTCCTCATTCATTTGCTGAAGCTGCGCATTTTGTGATGCCAGAAGTTTATTTTGAATATAACTGTTGACGGCTTCTTTTACGGTCAAACTCAAATCTTCTTGCTGCCAGGGTTTAGCTATATAACGATATAAATTGGCATTTTTGATAGCATTTCCCACAGCCTCAATATCTGCTTGACCTGTCAGCATGATTTTGATAGTTTTGGGCGAGAGTATATGAACTTTTTTTAATAATTCATCTCCCTTCATCTCAGGCATGATATGATCGGAAATAATTAACGGTACTTCATACCCATCTGACAAGAGTTCTTCAATCAACTCTAATGCTTCCTCCCCACCCTCGGCAATTTCTATCAGATAAGCATTGCCGACAACTTCTTGGAGTTCTGCTTTGAGGCTCTTCAGTACGGTGTTGTCATCATCTACACAGACAATTACCTGTTGTTTCATAGTTGAGATAAACCTGATTTAATAGTTTCCAGCAATTCGGCTTCCGACCAAGGTTTAGACAAACAGCAGTGGAGATTTGCGAATTCTTTAGCTCGGCTAATAGCTTCTTCGTCAGCTTGACCTGTCAGCATAATTTTAACAACTTTAGGGAATTGCTCGTGAATGCGAATTAGTAACTCGTCTCCCTTCATACCTGGCATCAACCAGTCAGAGATAATCACAACAATACTCACATCGTCTTCATTTAATTCTTGAATTAAATCTAAAGCTTCATCAGCATCCTCGGCTGCTTCATAGATATAATTATTGCCAAATGATGATGAGAGCTGCGTCCGCAGACTGTCCAACACCATTCTTTCGTCATCTACACACAAAATAACTGCTTTAGACACCTATTATTTCTCCTTTGTGATTAGTAATTAACCTAAAAATTAGTCAATCAACTTAGCGGGCTGGATCTTATTTTAAGCTAGAGTATGTTAGGTCGATCGCCCGCACCCCACTCAGATTCTCTTGAATAAGAGATTTCCCCAGAGCTTTAGCTAAGTATAATACATATAATGCAAGTATTCCAGCTCGATCGCCCATTTCCGGCTAGAGTGGAATTATGAAGTAATATGTGCGATCGCACAACCGCTATCAAAACAGGTTTGATCGTTCGGGCTTGAGTCCTCAGGATTTTCATGAGGACTCTTCCTCCGAACGATCAAAACAAACCTCCCGAATCGCCCCTGTGACTGCTGAGGAATGAGAATTAAATAACTTACAATTTGATGGTTCTTGTGGGATGTCGGGCCCGACATCCCACAAACTTGTGTAAATTATTTAATTCGCGATCCTTAGACGCCGCTCATCGGCAGAAAAACATGAAATGTAGTTTGACCGGGAATCGATTCGACTTCTATTTTACCCTGATGTTTTGCCAAAATCTTCTTCACAATATCTAGCCCCAAACCGCTACCTTCTCCGGCCGGCTTAGTCGTAAAAAACGGCTCAAATATTTTCGCTTTTATCTCGAATGGTATCCCCTTACCGCTGTCAGTAACACTAATCTTAGCCTGCCCGTCTTGCTCCACCAAATCAATAATTAACCTGCCTCGGTAATCCATTGCTTGCAAAGCATTGTGAACCAGATTTGTCCACACTTGATTTAGTTCGTCTGGATAGCACAGTATCGGCGGGATTTCGGCATAGTTTCTCACTACTTCAACTCCCTGTTTGAGTTGGTTTTGATAAAGGGTTAAGATTGTTTCAATGCCTTCTGTAATGCTGGCTGTGGTCTTTTCCCCCGACTGTTCGTAACGGGCATAGGTTTTTAAGGCAAACACGACTTTTGACGCTCTGTCTGTGGCTGTGTCGATCGTAGCGAGGCCTCTTTTTAATTCAGAAAGTTTGTAGGCCATTTCCAGGACTTGCAAGCTCTCGGGTTTTTGCAGCAGCGGCACAAAGCTGTCAATTTCTTGATATACTCCCATCATCACTAGGCGATCGGCTGCGGTATCTGGATCGGCGATGCCTAATTCTTGCAGTTGGCCTCTCAAAGCTCTCTTAAATTTGCGTTCTTCTTTCGTTGACAAGCTTGCTTCTTGTTGGAGGGAACGCTGGAGTAAACTCAAGAAATTATCTGCTTCTTCTGGGGAGAGAGATTGAAACAGTGCCGGCAACTGTTCTAGAGTTTGATTCAAGAACTTAGAAACATTTCCCGCCGAGGAGCGAATCGCACCCAAGGGAGTGTTAACTTCGTGAGCAACTCCAGCCACAAGTTGTCCTAAAGCTGCCATTTTTTCTGATTGAATCAGTTCTGCTTGGGTGGCTTCGAGATAGCTTAAAGCTTGTGAGAGTTCTTGGGTGCGTTCTTCGACTTTGGCTTCTAAGTTGGCATAGAGTTGGGCATTTTCTATCGAGATCGCTGCTTGAGAGGACAAGATTTTTAAGACTGCTAATCTGTCAGGAGTAAAGGCATTTGTTGTCAGATTGTTTTCAAGGTACAGAATAGCAATAATTTTGCCTTGATGTTGAATCGGCAGGCACAAAACTGACTTTGGTAGGCACTCAATGATATAAGAATCATTGATATTTTGGCTTTCTTTCGGTACATTGTTGTAGAGTAAAAGTTCTTCTGTTCTGGCTACATAATTAATCAGACTTATGGGAACTATTCTGCTAGTTTCAAGAGGGATGGATTGGAGGACTACATTTTCTGAAGCGTCGCTAGTTCCCAAAGCTTCCACTATTAAGTTACCTTGTTGGTACAAAATCAGAGCACCTTTGGAAGCTCCAGCATTCTCAATTGCCGTTTGCATCAAAGTTGACAGCAGTTTGTCAAGCTGAATTTCCCCTGAAAGAGCTTGAGATGCTTTGATAACTGTTGCCAAGTCGAGAAATCCTGAGCTTTCCAAACTGGCAGTCATTGAGAGGGTGACATCAGTCATCGGGGAAATTGTCCCGCTTGTCTCCAAGCTGGTTTTCTGATTCAGAATCGGGGCGAGTAATTGCGGATAGCGTCTTTCTAAATCGTCAACTTTTGCCTTAGCGCCCCAGCGTGCATAAGCATAGTAAGCATCAGTTAAATAGACTCGGGCAATTTTTTCTTTGCCATCTGCGATATAAAATTTGGCAGCGAGTTCGTGGGCGAGGGCTTCATCATTAATATAGTCATTTTCTTGGGCGAGTTCAATAGCGCGATCGTACAAATTCATAGCTTCCATAGAGTTTCCCAAAACTCGCGCTTTTTCAGCTTCTACCAAGTCATATTTGTGTTGGAAATTCATCGGAGCAGACTGGGCAAATTTCAGCAGTTTTGCTTGGTTACTTTTGACTTTCAGCAGCCCGATTTCTGGTGAAAGATTAGCAATAGAAAGTCGTACTAAAGAATCGTAAAAACAGAATATAGGAACATTAATAAAGCCTAAACAACCATCAATAAACTCTTCACTTTTTACAGCATTTTCTAACTTGCCTTCAAATTCACCGGTATCAAATAAATAAGAAAGAATCATTTTATGCAGATATAGTGAATGCAATGAAAATCTATCGTTAGCTTTTTCTAGAGCAGGCAAAATTTCTAATTCGTTATAGACTTCACCTATTAAAAGCAGCGGATTTTTTGTTTTTCCTAATAAATTACTGGTTGCTTGCCAAAATATTTTAATCCAATTCAAAGGAGTTATTTGCCGTTTTTGGGTAATGACATAACTATAGTTTGCCATCTCCTGTTCAAGGCCTGATAGTTCCTGTCCACCAAAATAAGCATATTGGGATTTTTGTATAGCACAATAGCTCGCGTGCGCTAAATCTCCGTTTTCCAAACCACTTTGATAACCTGCTGCAAAAAGTGGCTGAGTTGACCGCAGATGCTGTTGACTGTGAACTGAAAATCCTGCCACTTTAAATAACACAGCACTTTTGATTTTTTTGGCATTTAAGTGTTCAACTAATTTTACAGCAAAACACCCATAGCGATAAGATGCCTCAAAATCTCCGACTACTATATTGAGAATAATCGCATAATCAGCAAAAGCATAAGGCGAAAAAAGTGAATGGCCATATTCGAGCAACAGATTGACTTCTTCGCACCCCATGTGTGGAGTTAAAAATGGTGCAGATTGAGCTGCCGCAGGAGTCATACTGGATATAATTCGCAGGGCTGCTAATTTATACTCATCTGTCATCGGAGACAAGTTTAGTAGTTCTTCATTACTCTTTCCTGCTAAAGCCTCAGCGGTAGCTTTTACTGTTTGTTCAATTTGCTCATGAGTTGGTGATGCAGGCAAGTTAACTCCAAGTAGGGGCAACACTTGTAAACCTATTTCAATCGCTTCTAGTTGTTGAGTTTCTGCTATAGAAGAGTAAATTTTAACTTCATATATTTTGACTGTATCTAAAATATTCTTTGCCTGTTGCAGCACAATTGAAGCCAATTGCTCCATCTGTTCAAAGTCGGCGTTGAGGTATGCTACTTCGGAGGCTTCTACATACAATGATAGTGTTAATTCATAAATGGTTTTCCAACTATCTTTTGCTAGAAGTTTTCTCCCTAAATTTAAATAATTTATGGAGGCTATATAAGCCGTTGAATTTTTAGCTTTACTTCCGGCTATTAAATTTAATTGAGCTAATTCATCTCGCTCAGTCTGAGAGTCAATTAAATCCACCCCAATATTCAACTGGTTGACAATATCAAAAATTTTCTCTTCTTTTGCTGATTCAGGCGTATTTCTCAGCAACAGTTGTCCAATTTTGAGGTGAGTTGACTGTTTGTGCTCTTCGGGAATCAGAAAATATGCTGCTTGCTGTACTCTGTCATGCAAAAATTTGTAGGGAACCGATAACTCAGATGCTTGTCCAACTTCCACTGATTCTGAGTCCTGAAAGAACTTGTACACTTCAGTGATGGGAATAACTAACCCTTCTTGCAATGCTGTCCACAATTCTGCCGCTGTTTCTGTTTGAGATTTTTCGTTGACAATTGCTAGAGTAGATAGGTCAAATTGGTTGCCAATACAAGCAGCTAATTTCAAAATTTCTTGAGTGTTGACAGGCAATTTTTGCAACTGAATCGCCATGAATTCGACGACATCATCGTTCAAAGCTAGAGATCTGACTCGGGCAATGTCGCACTGCCAATAATTGTGATTAACATCAAAAGTAATTAATCCATCGCCGTAAAGGGATTTAAGAAATTGAGTTGCAAAGAAAGGATTGCCTTTGGTTTTTGTCAGCACCAGTTCTGTTAAAGGAAATGCTCTTGCTAACGGACAACTCATGGTATCGGCAATCAGGCAATTTAGAGATGGCTTGTCTAAGGGTACTAATGTAATTTGATTTACTGTTGCTGCATTTTTGCGGAGTTCGTCTAAGGTCAAGATCAGGGGATGAGCACCGAAAACTTCGTTGTCTCGATACGCTCCGATTAACAGTAAATAACGGGTATCTGTCTCGCTTACCAGTAACTGCATGAGCTTCAGCGAAGCAGAATCTGCCCACTGTAAATCATCCAAGAAAATCACTAAAGGATGCTCTTTTGTGGCGAATATTCCGATAAATTTACCGAAGAGCAAATTAAAGCGATTTTGAGCGGCATTTCCTTCGAGTTCTTGGACTTTTGGCTGCTTTCCGATCAGGTGTTCTAATTCAGGAATGACATCGATAATTACCTGGGCATTGTCACCCAAAATTTTTAAGATTTTGGCTTGCCATTGCTGCACTTTGGTGCTAGTTTCTGCGAGTAATTGCCGCATCAAATTCTGGAAGGCTTGTACCCAGGCAGAAAAGGGGATGTCGCGCTTGAATTGGTCAAATTTCCCTTTGATGAAGTAACCGCGCGCTCCGACAATGGGTTTGTGTACTTCGTTGACTGCGGCGGTTTTGCCAATGCCGGAAAAACCGGCGACTAGGATGATTTCGGTATTGCCTTCGCTGACGCGATCGAATGCTGCTAATAATGTGTTAACTTCGGTTTCTCTGCCGTAGAGTTTTTCGGGTATGGCGAAGCGATCGCAAATATCTCTAGCGGCCAAGGTAAACTGGTTAATCTTACCTGTTGCTTGCCACTGTTGCCAACAGGTTTCCAAGTCATACCTGAGTCCGAAAGCATTTTGATAGCGTGATTCGGGATTTTTTGCCATCAATTTCATGATGATGTCATTCACCATTATAGGAATGGTGGCTACAAGTTCCATGGGCGGAGTTGGCATCTTGGCAATATGGCAGTGAACTAACTCCATCGCGTCGATACATTTGAAGGGTAATTGTCCTGTCAGCAGTTCGTAAAATGTGACTCCCAGCGAGTAGAAATCGGTGCGGTAGTCGATACCTCGATTCATTCTCCCGGTTTGTTCGGGAGACATATAATTTAACGTTCCTTCCAGAACGTTAGGGCTTTTAATTTCTTGATTTTCTCGGGGTAACAGGGAAGAGATACTGAAGTCTATAATTTTGATTTCTCGGGTGTTTGGATTTATCAGAATATTCTGAGGTTTGATATCTTTGTGAATAATGCGCTCGCGATAGAGTCCTTCTAATACTTTGACTATTTGAATTGCTATTGGTAAAAAATCATCCGGGGTGAGCGGGCGAAGGGTGGTATATTCGGAAATAGAGATGCCTCCAAAATCTTCCATGACTAAAGCAAAACCGTTGCGGTAGTTGGAGAGTTCGAGGGGTTTGACAATTCCTGTCAGGTCAAGATTTTTGGTAATTGTGTACTGATTCCGAAACTGCACGAGTTCGTTGAAACTTGGATATTCGCTTTGGAGGATTTTGATGGCGACGGGTTTTTGGTCTGATTCGGAAATTGCTCGGTAAACCTGGGTTCTCGATCCGTTGTAAATGCGATCGAGAATGCGATACCCGGGAATTGTTAGTGAAGTGTCTGTCATGGGATTTTGGATTTTAGATTTTAGATTTTAGATTTTAGTAACTAACCGTAGGGTGCGTCAGGGGGTGTTTTTTGAGTCGGTAGTCAAAACATTCTAACCTGACGCACCCTACTACAATAGACTCAACTATTTTGTCAGGTGCGTCGCTATAAGATTGTCGATATTTCTTTGGGAATTTTTCAGGGCGACGCACCCTACGACTTGGGAACCGTTGATTAACGCAGATTATTGAAGGAATTGAGAGCTAATTCTGGCGATTCTAGTCTATTTTAAGATTCTCGGCAAGGACTAAATGACACCCGGTGAAATACAGACACACCACAACGTTCTAAAGCCAATTTATGTTTTTTTGTACCATATCCTTTGTTGTTTGTCAAGTCATATTCTGGATACTTGACGGCCATCCGCAGGATTAATTCATCGCGCCAAACTTTGGCGACAATGCTGGCGGCGGCAATCTGAATCGATCGCGAATCACCTTTAATCATAGTCTCTTGGTCGATCGCCAAATTGGGTATTCTTTGATTGCCGTCAACCAAACACAAATCCGGCGTGACATTTAACTTCAAAATCGCCCGCTTCATTGCTAACAAAGAAGCCTGCAAAATATTCAGGCGATCGATCTCCCGCACCGAAGCCGCACCAATTTGACAGTCAACCGCCACAGCCCGGATTTTGACGGCTAACCGACTCCGAGCTGCGGCACTCAACTGCTTGCTGTCGCGCACGCCGCAACTTACTAATTCACCCTGAACCTCGTCGGGCAAAATGCAGGCCGCAGCCACCACTGGCCCGAACAAAGCTCCTCTTCCTACTTCATCGACACCTGCAATTATCCGAGGGAGAGAGGGAGAGGGGGAGAGGGGGAGAGGGGGAGAGGAGGAGAGATGGAAAGATGGGAAGAGAGTAAAAATTTCTTCTTCTTCCTTCTTCCCTCTTCCTTTTTCCTTCTTACCTTGAACTTCCATCCGTTACATCCGTTACATCCCGTACACCGCTTCGTTGCCGAACTTCCCTCGGACTTCTTCCTTCATAATCACTCATCCAAAACGGCTGATGAGCGGCGGCGGCGGCGGCGGTTGATCGCAGGCTCCTCGGGTTCGCTCGATTCGATCGCCTCATTGAATTCGCTCGACTGATTTGATTCGATCGGCTCATAGGATTCGATCGGCTCGTGGGATTCGATCGGCTCATAGGATTCGATCGGCTCCTGGAATTCGATCTGCTCCTTTGAGAAAGCCATCACATCGTCGGCTTCTTCCTCCATCGGCTCAAAATCATCAGTTTCGTCGATCGAACTTTCGCCGTAAATTTCAGCCTCATCATCATCATCAGCATCATCATCATCCTCAGCAAATACCGGATCGACAACCGACATTTCTGAATAATAATCCTGTTCCTCAACATTCTGTGCTGGCGCCGGCGGTTCAAATTCAAATTCGAGCTGCTCAAAAGGTGGCTTATTCGGGGGAGATCCGGGGAGTGTCACGGAAACGATCGCATTTTTAGGATTTTTGACGGTGCGATCCGTCATTACCAAAGGAGAAACCCCCATCACAGCATAAACATCCTGCTCTTCTGGCGTCATTTCCACCGAAATCACCTCGGGAGGCTCCACCATCGGCTTCAGCAGCTCAGACTTAGCTGGGCGAACGCGATCGAAATCCTCGCGCCTGCCAACAGCAGCCATATTCACCAGCCCGAAGCCCTCAGAAGCTGCCCGGATACCGGGGGGAGCCTGATACTCAGAGCGCGTTTCCGCCACGGGCGCACTCGAAGTATTCGGCAGTCGCAACTTGCTGCGCACTGGTTCCTCCTCCACCGCCACGGCAAAAGGCTCTTCGCCAATCCGCCGCCGCCGCCGCCGTCTGGTGCCGTTGCCCAAATCCTGATAGCTGGGATGGTTGAGCAAGTCCAAAGCCGAGGCGTTGCCGCCGGTTTCAACAAAATCCAAACTTTCGCTCTGAGGTTCCCAAGCAGCCCGAGCAGGTTCGGGGGAACGTTCTTCTCTGACTGGTGCAGGAGTTGCAGAAGCTACGGGCGCCAAGCTGCGGCGTTCCAATCCTTCTGGCAAATTCAACATCACCCGGTTGGAGGTAGCCACAGTGCGATCGGCCGATTCCCGCACCGCTGCGGCGAAGTCTTCTTCGCCCGGGAGTTGCACCAGATGGCCCAACCCGCTGCAAGTAGGGCAACTGTGGCCGAACAACTCGTAAATATTTTGACCTTGGCGTTTGCGGGTGAGTTCTACCAGTCCCAATTCCGAGAGTTGAGCGATTTGCGGCCGAGATTTGTCAGCTTTGAGAGCTTTATTGAAATGTTCCAGCACCTGCAACTGATCGCGGCGGGATTCCATGTCGATAAAGTCAACAATAATCACCCCGGCAATATTGCGCAGTCGCAGTTGTCTGGCAATTTCCGTTGCTGCTTCGCAATTTGTCCAGAGTACAGTTTCGCGAGCTGTTGCCGATCGAGTAAACGAACCAGAGTTGACATCAATTACCGTCAATGCTTCTGTCGGCTCGATAATCACATAACCGCCCGAAGGTAAATCTACCCTCGGTCTGAGGGCTTCTCGAATCGCCGCGTTGACGCGGAAAAATTCTAAAATCGAGGCGCGTTCTCGGTGGTGGTCGATCAAAACTCCCGCAGGAAGTTTACCACCGTTCCAGCTCATCAACTGCTGCTTCACCCGCTTAATGCCATTTTGCGAGTCCACCACAATCCGGTTCACATCACCGCTGAACATATCCCGCAACACCCGCTGGATAAAATCATCATCGCGGTTGAGCAGTGCCGGCGCCCGCGTGGAACCGCCTTCAAGTTGAACGGCTTCCCACTGCTTTTGCAGGACTTCCAAATCTTCCATGATGGCTTCTTCGGTCATGCCTTCGGCTTCGGTGCGCACCAGCAGCCCCATCCCGGCCGGTTTCACCAAAATAGCCAGGGCTCGGAGGCGGTTGCGCTCGGCTTCCGACTTGATTCTGCGGGACAGATTGACTCCCCTGCCGTAGGGCATCAGTACCAAATAGCGACCCGGCAGGGTAATGTTGCCTGTCAGCCGGGGGCCTTTGCTGCCCGTCGGTTCTTTCATCACCTGTACCAGCACTTTTTGCTGGGGGGTGAGGAGTTCTGTAATTGCTCCTGCCGATCGTTTGAGCCGCAGCGGGCCGAGGTCTGTGACGTGCATGAACCCGTTGCGTTCTGGGTCGCCAATATTGACGAAGGCCGCATCTATCCCAGGGAGTACATTTTCGACAATTCCCAAGTAAATGTCACTGACTTGGTGGCTACCTGTGGCTACCACGAGTTCTTGGATTTGATCTTCGGAAAAAACGGCAGCAATGCGATGCTGCTCTGCTATAACTATCTGCTTTGTCATTCAATTTCCTCAAAAAACTGGCAGCAAGTTAGAGACACTAACGCGCTTTGAGTGCCTCTGACTTTAACTGTAATTAGTAGTAGCTTGAAGAGTTATTAGCTGTGGGTTGGTGGAGGGTGGAAGGAAATTTAACTGTTAACTGTTCACTGTTACAGATAAAAAAATTAGTTAAACCCACCCGATCGAGAGTTATGAGTTATGCTCAGCAGATAAATCTGAGAGATAGAAATAAGGAGGCTTTTATCGAGTTAGCAATATTGAGTTTTAAGTTGAGAATTGCTTTTCTCAATACTTCAAAATTCAACACTTGCAACTCTTCCTTTGAACTCAGCGAATAAATTCAGCGACACTCTCACCAATTTCTTAACACACAACTGAACACACAACTTTACACTACGAACTGATAACTCCGCTTGCGTGGTGGTTGAGGGCTGGTTTTGAGCGAAAGTTAAGTAGGATTGAAAGCGCCTAGACTTTTGTTGAATTCTTGCGCGATCGCACTCAACAGACTCTACTTTTGGCATTCGACTGCAACCTCCGCCCCGCCAACCCTAAAACCAGGTAAGTCGATTTTAGATTTTAGATTTTAGATTTTAGATTTTAGATTGACTCCAGAGATGAATCAGGGAGCAGGAACCTTAGTCTAAAATTTTGAGATCTCCACGAATTAAGTCGGGGCTTGTCTCCGTTTTCGATCGAGGTCAAAAACATCTATTGTTGAATACCCGCTCTGCGGCTTGAACCATGAGATTTTTGACTAAGCCGACGATCGACAACCACTCGATCGAGCGAAATTAATCCATCAATTTGGTTCGTGCTCCGCTCCTGCGGGTTTGGCGCTAGATTTAGCCCGTGAATGTACAAAAAGGCTTGAAGTCTTGAACAGAAGCAGTTTGCACCCAGCCCGCGTTGCTGGTTGACTCTTAGCGACGAGCGACTAAAGCGCTCAAGCCGCCGCGGCTTCCATAACAAGCAATTATAGCGTGAAACGATACATCCCGATCGAGAGCCGAGGGTGAAATATTCCACCACGGCTTCCCTATTTTAACAATAACCCAAGATTAGCTGACTGCGCTGAACTTGCAGAAGCTGAATTTCTTGCTGGCTAACTTGTTCGAGCATGAAAACAAGATGTTCGGGCTTGAGCAAGTTACCGTCGCTGCGACAACTGCCGGTATAGCGCAACACGACTGTAGCTTCAGATTGCTCTATAAGCTCTAGTTTGTGCAGCCGATCGCGCAAATTGACATCGTGAGTCTTTCCCGACTTAGTAGTGTGCACCCGCCAAAAAGCCTCTGTTTCGGCGATCGCCTGTACCCAAGCCTCCCAATTGGCACTATCCGCGACGGAGACAGCAGCAGAATTCTCCCGGTCAGATTCGCCATTTTCTGCCAGCAAGCCTGTTGTTGCGACAGTGATGACATACTCCGCAGCTTCTAACAACTGATTGGCAGAAGGAGCTTTGAGATCGATCTGCTCAACCCTGTAAATCGGGATATTCGCCGGCAAAGTCGCCGCCAATTTTTCCCAAAAAACCTCAAGTTCGATCGACTCAGTGAGTTCAAAATCAGCAATTTCCCCAGTGCTCGTAACGCCCAGAGGCAGGGCATTTGCCACAGAAATCCGAGGATTTGGGTGGAAGCCGCCGGTAAACGAAATGGGTAAATCGGCCCGACGGACAACTCGATCGAACAATCGGAGTAAATCCAAATGACCAACCAAAGCCATATCGCCCACCTTCCCAAACCAAACCCGAAAACGCTGTTTCCGTTCTGTATTCGGCACAAACTCCCCAGCAAACTCAGGAATTGGCAGCGCATCCACAACCACATTGTGTCCGAAATCAGTGCCGCAAACCCCGCAGCGCGAACACCCTTCAAAGGAACAATCGGGAACCGTCGCAGCTTCCAAAGCCTTTTGCAAATCAAGTTTTAGCCAATTTTTATCGATTCCCGTGTCTAGATGATCCCAAGGTAAAGGCCGATCGAGAAACATGGGAAGCGCCGAAGAAGATTGGGAGATTGGGATATTTGGGGAGATTGGGATATTTGGGGAAATCTTCGTTGATTCCTGGGAATTCTGACTTGTATCCGTTACATCCGCTACAAAATCCGTTGCCGAACTTGCTTCTTCCTTCTCAAACAGATTCCATTCGCCACTTTCGACTTGGCGATATTTCCAGGTAAGGCCAGATTCATCGATCGCCCTTGTCCAAGCCTTGTAAGCCTTATCCAAACTTTCCCACCAAGCATCCATACCAGCGCCAAGTTCCCAAGCGCGACGGACTACAGCACCCAAACGTCGATCGCCCCTACCGACAAAATCCTCCATTGCCGAAATCCGCACATCAGTGTAATTCACCTTAACGCCCCGCATCCCCCGAAATTCATCCTTCAGCAATCTTTGCTTGCGGGTAAACTCAGCAGTAGAAACCGAATGCCACTGAAAAGGAGTGTGAGGCTTGGGCGTAAAATTAGAAATTGTCAAATTAAAATTCAGTCCGCGCCGGCCAACTATCCTGCATTCCCTGTGCAACCAGCGGACTGTTTCGGCGATACCCAGAACATCAAAATCTGTTTCTCCCGGCAAACCGATCATAAAATACAGCTTGATTTTATCCCAACCGCGATCGACCGCAGTTTTGACACCCCGAAGCAATTCTTCGTTTGTCAAACCTTTGTTAACGATGTCGCGCATCCGCTGCGTACCAGCTTCCGGGGCAAAAGTCAAACCACTTTGCCGCGTACCGCCGAGAATGTCGGCAATATTATCGTCAAATCTGTCAACCCGCTGGCTGGGTAAAGACAGAGAGATATTTTTGTCTTTGAGGCGGTTTTTGATTTCCATCCCGACAGCCGGGAGCGCCAGATAGTCGGAACAACTCAGGGAAAGCAGGGAAAACTCGCTGTGCCCGGTGGCTTTCATCCCTTGTTCGATCGCCTCTACGACTTGCTGGGGTTCCACATCGCGGGCGGGGCGAGTCAGCATTCCCGGTTGACAGAAGCGACAGCCGCGGGTGCATCCCCGGCGGATTTCCACTGTCAGTCTGTCGTGTACTGTCTCGACGTAGGGAACTAGGCCGATCGAATAAGCTGGTATGGGAGTCGCCACGCGGCGCAGAATTCGTTCTGGGACTTGCGGGCGGTTGGGATGAACAGAACCGTCTGCCAACATATCGTAGAATTGCGGCACGTAAACGCCGGGAATTTGCGCTAAATCCAGCAACAATGCTTCTCGGCTCAAATTGTTAGTTTTGCCTAATGCCAAAATCAAGCTAATTTCTGGCAGCAATTCTTCTCCATCTCCCATCGCGATGAAGTCAAAAAAGTCAGCGTAGGGTTCGGGATTGGATGTTGCGGTTTGTCCGCCAGCAAAAATTAGTGGCAAATCGCCGCCATTTTGGGCATTTGTCGCTCTTTCTTGCCAAGTTAGGGGAATGCCGGCTAAATCCAGCATTTCCAGAATGTTTGTTGCTCCGAGTTCGTAGCTGAGGCTGAAGCCCAGAATATCAAATTCTGTGAGCGAGATCCTGGATTCTACTGCAAACAGGGGAGTTTTGGTCGATCGCAGTTTTGCTGCTAAGTCTGCTGCGGGCAAATAAGCTCGATCGCACAACTGTCTCGGTAAGGCGTTCAAAATGTTGTAAAGGATGATGTGCCCCAGATTGGAAGCACCAACTTCATACACTTCTGGGTAAGTGAGCACCCAGCGTACAGACGCTGCATCCCAAGGCTGGCGCGCGGCCCCCAACTCGTTTCCTAGATAACGAGCAGGCTGATTGATTTCTGCTGTAAGTAATTCTTCGACTTTTACTGCCACGGCTCGACTCGCTCTCATACTTGCGACTAGACAGCAGCCTACCTTAAAATCTGCCAACACGCCAACGGCAGTGCTCTGTCTTTTCGGGCATTTAACTCAATTTGCTGTATTTTTGCTGGTTTTCACCGATGAGTGAGGTTCTACGAGTAATTTTTTATACTGGAGTTTGCAGCTTCAAAGCTCTCGACATTTTCAAAGATCTCAAAAACTCGATCGAGTTTACTGAGTTCCAGAACCATCCTAATCCCGGCGGAAACTGAGCAAATACTAAACCTGCGCCCCATTTTTTTCGCCTGCTTGAGGCCGGAAATGAATGACATCAAACCCGCACTGTCAATAAATGTGACTGCGCCCAAATCCACGAGTACCGCTTCTACTCCGGGGGCTGAAATTGCTGTGGTTAGTTGCTGTCCGAATTCTCCGGCTGTGGCTGCATTCAGGTGGTCTAGGGGTCGAATCACTGTAATTGGTTCCTGGGCAAGAAGTGTCTGCATATATCAAACCTATGGTTGCTACGTATTTTCCACTACTTCACTGGACGGATGTAAGCCTAAACCTACTTGATACCTACGAGCCTAACTCGCTCTGAGGAAAACCGATCAGTAGTTTTGAGTAGTTTACGGAATCTTTATTTATTTAGTCTTTTTTATGAAATTTTCCGCAAGATTTGGGGAGTAAAGGTAAGCTACTATACTATTTTTTCTTGATCCGACTAGCTTTAGTGTAGGCAATGGTAAAAATTGCGATCGATCTTACCCTAGCTGTTAGGTTAAACTGAGAAATGTAATTGAAATCACTGGTTAGTTCTGATTTAGATCGCGTACTCGATCGACTGTTAAGATCAAAATTAAACTGTACGGAGTTCTCCGATATACTATGCAAGCAACTCATGCTATTCGTCAACTTGTAGAAAAAGCCCTCTACATTAAGCAGTTGACGCCTGACATTGAAAACGAAATCAACAACGAGCTCACCCGTTTGGGCTACATCTCGGATATTGATTATGAGGCTTTAGAGTTATTGATGGACGAAATGGATGCCGGCCGGGTGCAATTGGTATCGAGTCGATAGTTGGAACCGGACGGGGCTGGAAAAATCAAATAGCGAAAAAAATCCTTGCACGGCGGGAAATACAAGGGTGCCAGAAGCATTGACTGCGGTACGGTATTTTTCCAAGGTCGCACTAATTTGCTGAACTTGATATTTGAGGAGCTGGTTTTTGCACCTCAGTATCAAAAACTACAAACTTTGACCTAAATTAAATCTATTACTTTTGGGGCTTGACAAATGAGCTGCGATAGTGATTAATTTTAATGATTACTGTTACCGGACTGAGGCAGAAAGCCGGTTTGTAACGATCGCAATTAAATTAGTTTGATGGTTCGGACGAAGAGTCCTCTCTCGTTTGATGAGGACTCTTCGTCCTGACTACAAACCCGATCGCGCTTATTTGACCGGACTAGATATAAATCAGGGACGATCGCCAGTTGTGTAAAGTTTTGTAAGAAATCAGCGGGATTTGCATAAAAAAGAACAAGTTGCGCCGATAGCGGAAATAGAGAGACAAAACCCTGCCGCCGATAGAGTCGGTCAATGTGTATCTAAAAGAAACGTTTTTCGGCCCGATTAAACGATCGCTAGAATCCAATAAAACTGATTTGTAGTGAAGATTTTCATCCTCGCCGAGTCCATCTACAATCTAAAATCGATCGCGCGCGCCGCCAAACTTGCCACCACCGCCACCAACTCACCAGGATCGAAAGGCTTGGACACGTGAAGTTGAAAACCCTGTCGCAGCGCCCGCACCCGTTCCTCTACTGTACCGGCAGCCGTGAAGGCCAGCGCCGGAATTTCCCTGTCCGCCATTCGCGATCGCATTTGCCGCAGCAAAGTCTCTCCATTTTCCGACTGCATCCCGATATCGATCGCCAACACATCCAGATTCAGCCGGGGAATCGCTTCCAAGGCTTCCTTTCCCGAGACAGCCATCTCCACCAGGGCCCCGCAATCTTCGAGGACTGTACGCGCAAAATCCAGGGAATCCTCGTCGCTATCGACCACCAACACTCGCACTCCAGAAAGGTTGCTGCTGACAAAAGACTCATTTACAGGGGCTGGCGCCTTACTTTCTAGAACCGCAAAATCCGCCGCCGGGCCAACAGAAAATCCGCAGTCTCCCTCTCGCTGTTTAATTGGCAATCTCACGAAAAAACTCGCTCCTTGTCCCTTCCCGGCAGATTCCGCTTGCACCGTCCCCCCGTGCATTTCCACAAAATGGCGCACTAGAGCCAAACCCAAACCCAATCCGTCGTACGATCGCGTTGTAGAGCCGTCAGCTTGGCTGAACCGCTCGAAAACGTGTGGCAAAAACTCTCTCGCAATCCCTTGTCCCGTGTCGCTGACCTCAATTTCCACCGTAGCCGGCGACAAATTTTCAGAGCAGGCGGATGGCACGGGGGTACTCATCCCCTCCACCTTCCGCAGCCCCAGCCTCACCAGTCCTCCGTCAGGAGTAAACTTAATCGCATTCGACAGCAAATTCCACGCCACCTGCTGCAAGCGTCCGGAATCGCCAAAAATCCGCCCCGCAGTTTGGTCGAAATCCGCCACAATTTCAATATTTTTTGCTCCAATCGCCGGCCTCAAAGTATCGATCGCAGCCTCAACAATCGAAATCAAATCCACCCACCGCAAATTCAGGGAAAGTTGGCCGGTAATAATCTGCGACACGTCCAACAAATCCTCGATCAGAGTTGCCAGCGATCGCGTATTGCGATCGATCGTCGAGAGAGCCTTAACAGTCGTTTTTTCATCAAACTTCCGGTGTCGCAGCAGTTGCGTCCATCCCAGCATCGCATTCAGCGGCGTCCGCAATTCGTGGGACAAAGTTCCCAGAAACTCGTCTTTAATCCGGTTCGCCCGCGCCAATTCCTCAGCTCGATCGTGCAGTTCTGTTTCCAACTGCTTGCGAACCGTCAAATCCAGAATAAAAGCCACAGATTCTTGCCGCTTTTCCCCCAACAAAATATACCCCACCAACACCGGAATCCGGCTGCCATCGGGTCGAATGTATTCCTTTTCGTAGGGAGTACAAACGCCCTCCGCCTTTGCCTCTGCGATGCCGATCTCGTCCAGCGGTAGGTACTCCGGCGGTGTAATGTCAATCCAGCGGAGTTCCCCGCGCTGCAACTGTTCCCGCGTGTAGCCCACCAGGCGCAAAAATTCGTCATTAGCCTCACTGATGCCGCCGTCAACATCGCCGAAGAGAATTCCGATCAAGTTAGATTCTGCCAACATTCTCAGCTTTTCTTGACTAGCTTTGAGTGCAGCTTCTGCTTGCTTGCGATCGCTAACATCTTGGATGTAAGCTGACACACCAGAATCGGAAGGATAAAAACGCACCTTCAACCACTTATCCCATAACGGCACAAATTCTTCATACTCGACCATTACCTTTTCTGCTAATGCTTTGGCAAGCATTTTGTAAGACGGTAAATCCCTAGCCCAGGGATGTACTTCCCAAATATTTTTACCGAGCAGTTCGACTTGTGACTTGCCTAAAAGCTCAAGAGCTTTGTGGTTAATATATGTGTAGTTCCCGTTTAAATCTACCGCGACAAAAGCGTCGGTAATGCTTTCGAGAATGTTAGTAATTCGAGCGTTTGCCGATAGTAGCGCTTGAGCTGTTTCTTCTGCTTGCTGGCGAGCTGCTTGTTCGTTTTCCAAAGCGGCAGCGCGTTCTAGTTCTGCCAGTTTGCGATCGCTAATATCGATGCAAGAAGCGATGTAACCGGCAAAAGTGCGATCGGGTCTGTAGCGGGGTACACCCGTACCCAAAACCCAGCGGTATTCACCGTCAGAGCGCCTCATGCGACATTCAAACCGATACTCCACCCTAGCATCGAAAGCCGCCGCGCAGCCATCCAAAAATTGCTGCAAATCATCGGGGTGTATGCTTTCCATCCAACCGGTGCCGATTTCTTGCGCCAAAGTTCTACCGGTAAAATCCAGCCAAACTTGGTTAAAGTAATCGCAAAGTTTGTCAGTGTCCGACATCAAAATCATCACCGGCGCGGTATCTGCCATCATCCGAAATCTCGCTTCGCTCTCCTGCCGCTGTGCTTGAGCTACTTTGCGATCGATCCGTTCTTGAACTTCCCGCAGCGCCCGCTCCATCGACGGCACCAAGCGCGTCAAACGGCGTTTGAGAACGTAATCTGTAGCGCCGCTTTTCAAAGTTTCGATCGCCACTTCCTCGCCCAAAGTAGCAGACACAAAAATAAACGGCACTCCCGGACAAGTAGCGCGAGCTATTTCCAGCGCCGCTATCCCGTTAAAACAAGGCAGCATATAATCTGCCAAAATAATGTCATAACAGTTGTTTTCTAGCGCGGCGGCAAAGTCTTCCCGCGTTTCCACGCACAGCAGAGTAAAGTCGAGACCGCCATCCATGAGATAGGCCTCAATCAGTTCGGCATCTAGGGGACTGTCTTCTACTAAGAGGATATTGAGGGTTTTCACAAAAATTCCTTTAGATGTTTTACTTAAATATTTAATCAAAATCCCTTGAATATCTCCATTATTTACTCAATTCCCATCGCCGATCTAAAGAAAATATAAAAAATTGCTCAGCTTTCTGTTTGAACGTCTGCCCAGTTTGCGACTGCATCGCCAGCTCTGCTCAAAAAAAAATATCTTTGTCAGCCCTGAACGCACAAAAACCCGGTTAAGACCCACAATCATAGGTTGTGATACCAGTATAAAAGGAGAATGCAACCGTAGGCCCGTGCTGCAAGACCATACATAATCAGTCATTCCTAATTCCGATCAAATGGTTGGATCGTCGCGGCTTTCGGCTCGCGCGAGCCGAAAGTTTCTCGCCGAAGCCTCAAATGCGATCGAGCGATCGACCTTAACGCAGAAACCTGGTTTTTGACTTCATTTGCGTCCCAGACTGTTTCTATAGCAACTGCCGGGAACACAGCCATCTATCCCAAGATGGATCTGGTGCCAACTCGTTCTAATTCAGAAACCCGGCTTCTTTAAAAAAAACCGGGTTTTCGATCGCAACAGACAATTTAAATGTGTTAATCTTGGACGTAAAAAACTCCGGTTTCTAGGCAACGTACTTAGTCATACCCTCACCTTAGCAAAGTATGTATTTGTTGTCAATTTTGGTTGACAAAAGTTGCAATTAGAGGCTCAGCGAGCGACACAATAAGTAAATCAACTTAATCAAACGTAAAATACGGATAACTAAAAAGATTGCTGTGTATATCTTCTTACCTTCTTCCGACTTCACGCTTGACTTCTTTCTTCTACTTAGTAGCTCGATCGTCAGGCAATCTGTTAGCCTGCCCAACCTCAATCCCAATTTGCAGCGAATCCAAAGCCGGATTTTCGGCCAGCAGCTTTGGCGTCAAATTCCGATTCAGAACTTCCCAGAAATCTGTTTCATTTGGATAATTAGCCAAGAAATTGTCTAGGGTTTTGTAAATTGGCACTAAATCGCGAGATACCTCCTGCGTAATTCCGCGTTTTACTGATAGTTGACATCAATATTCAGGTTATTCAAACCCAGGCGATCGATCGAGTAATTAGAAATCTTGAAATCCCACCCTTGCCCGAAGGAATGAGAATTAAATAACTTACAATGCGTGATGGTTCTTGTGGGATGGGCTCTTGAGCATCGTCCAGAAAGGGCAGAAAGGGCCCGACACCCCACAAACTTGTGTAAATTATTTAATTCGCGATCCTAATATACCATCTGTAGCGCCAGTAAAAGCAATGGCTTCGTCGGTCAAACATCCAAATTAACCGTCAGCGACGAAATTGCCGGATTGTCAGCAAGCACTTGGTGGGGTGCGATCGCGGTACAATCACCAAGGGTCTTGCTCTAGTCCGCCGCATCTTAAAAATTCAACTGTTGTGGAAGCAGCCCAAAAGCTCTCTACAGGAAACGCCCCGACTCCCTGGGCCTCAACGCTGTTACCTGATTTGTTAAGTCGGAGGTAAATTGTCTTAAAATATACAATATGGTGAGCTGTGGCACAGCCCGCATACATTAAAAGCAGGCGCTTTCTTTGCAATAATTCTTTAAAATATAGGTACAGCACCGCCAATTTCTAGCTCTTCCGCGCTCGGCAAGGGTAGGGTTTGGCAGAATAAAAGACGATCGTCCATAGTGACTTCCAGTAAAGCCCGTGCAGTTGCTTTAGTCTCAGCTTTATTCAGGTTCTTGGCAACCAGTTACGAGGAGATTTGACCCGCCGTGCTCCAACGCATCAAACAAGACTTAAAAAACGACCTGATCGCAGGTCTGCTGGTAGTGATACCCTTAGCTACCACCATCTGGCTGACAATTACCGTCGCCAGTTGGGTGATCAATTTTCTCACCAAAATTCCCAAGCAGATCAACCCTTTTGACGGACTCCACCCGATTTTGGTGAATCTGCTAAATCTCTTAGTAGGGCTGGCTGTACCCCTGCTGAGCATTTTAGTCATCGGTTTAATGGCCCGCAACATCTTCGGGAAGTGGCTGCTAGACTTTGGCGAACGTGTATTGCAGGCAATTCCCCTAGCGGGCTCGGTTTACAAAACCCTGAAACAACTGCTGGGAACTATCCTCAAATCTAATGACAAATTTCGCCGGGTGGTGTTGGTAGAGTATCCCCGGCGGGGAATCTGGACTTTGGCATTTGTCACCGGTACGATCGAGAGTAACGACATTCCCTCTCATCTTTCCGGCGAAAGCCCGATCGGCATTTTCATCCCCACCACTCCCAACCCCACCACCGGATGGTACGCTATAGTCCCGGAAGCAGATGTAGTCAACTTGTCAATGTCGATCGAAGATGCCTTTAAAGTCATCATCTCCGGTGGGATCGTCAACCCCAGCAACTCAGTTGCAATCACCACCGAAAAGCCCCCTGGTAAAACACTCGAACCTTTGGTATCCGAATCAAGATACCAGCCTGTACCAGTCGAAGAAGATTAAACCAAGATCAGACGGCGGTTGAAACCGCGCCTAGAAAAACATAATTTCAACCGCCGAGTCTTCAACCCACGGAGGTGGGTTTTGTTTATGTAGACGCGGTTTCAACCGCCAAATCTTCAACCCACGGAGGTGGGTTTTGTTTATGTAGACGCGGTTTCAACCGCCAAATCTTCAACCCACAGAGGTGGGTTTTGTTTATGTAGACGCGGTTTCAACCGCCGAGTCTTCTAATAACAGATAATATTTGTCCAAAACCTGCTCAGAAACAATCGTCACCGAGGGCGGGTTTTTTGCGAAATTTTCTGCTAAAGTCCAAGTCTATGGTCTGAACCAGGGCATAGCAATCTCAACAATTACGAAATTCCTAAAATCCCAATTCCTATCTAAAAACTATGAAAAAAGCACGCGAAACAGCACGCGAACTCGCACTCCTCGGCATCAGCCAACTGCCGGCGAATCCAGAACTCTTAGAAGCTAAGAAACTGCAAGATGTTCTCCTCGCCGCCATCCGCACCCTGACAACAGAAGTTCAAGAATCCCTAGAAGCAGCAGCCTCCGAAGTACAGCGGAGTAGCGACAAACTTCTGGCTAGCGAAATCCGCGCCGCCGATATCCAAAGTGCTAGAGCAATGGTGCGGGAAGCAGTCGAACTCACCCAAACGGCGATTAACCGTCTGGGTTCAGCGATGGAGTTTCCTGAACTTCTCCAGCTTGCTAACCAGCAAGATGTCCGCACCTATGCTTTGCAAATCCTGACGAAAGTCAGCGCCAACCGCGTTCAAATTGACGAATTGCTCTCGGAAGCCCTCGTAGACTGGCAAATCGATCGCCTGCCGAGGATCGATCGAGATATCATGAGAATCGCGATCGCCGAAATCCTTTATCTGGGCTTACCCGAACAAGTCAGCGTCAACGAAGCCGTTCAACTGGCCAAACGCTACAGCGGCGACGAAGGACATCGGTTTATCAACGGAGTCCTCCGCCGAGTCGTCGATAAAATCAATGCAGAAGTTGTGAGTCAGTAGTCAGTGGGCATGGGGCATGGGGCATCTTGCCCGCTCGCGAAGTCGAAGGGTGGGCATGGGGCATTGGCAAAACAGGCAAAACAGGTTAAACAGGTCAAACAGGCAAAACAGGCAAAACAGGGCATTGGTCGTTGGTCATTGGTTATTGGGGATCGACAATCCGCAATCCGCAATCCGCTCTACACTAAGGACTGATGACTAATGACTAATGACTCTTCTTTATTCCCCATTTACTTCTATGGTTTTTAATTGGTTTCGTCGCCAGTACAGCGAAAGCGGATCTTCTGAAACAGAAACTCCCCCCGAACAAACCCCAGATAAGTCGGCAAAATCCGCACCAGTTGAGCCTCAAACGGATGCAGCAGAGGAAAGCTCCCCCGCTGTAGCCGAAGATTATCTCAATTGGGCTAAAGCTGCTTACAAAAATATTCAAAAACAGCAAAAACCTGAAACAGCAGAGGCTGAAGTTCCAGCAGCCGAAACAAAAGTTGCAGAAGTTGCAGAAGTTGCAGAAGTTGCAGAAACTGTTGCAGAAGTTCCAGAAGTTGCAGCACCAGCACAGCTTGAATCTACCGAGGCTCAAGAAATCGATGCAGCTAGCCCTGTAGTGATTCCAGAACCTCTGCAACCAATAACTGAGGCGATCGCGCCTCAACCTGTTGCTCAAAAATTAGAAGTTACAGCAGAAAATATAGAAATTGCCGAACCTGCAACTGAGATCTCGATCGCACCTGAAGACTCCGCAGCCGAAGCCCTGCCGTTTTGGGCCAGAGCTCAGGCCGATCGCATGGAACGCATCGAACGCCTCAAGGAAACCGCCCTTGAGGAACCAGAAGTCATCGCAGCCGCCGCCGAAAGAGCCGCAATTATCCAAGAAATCCCCGGCTTCGCCTTTGACGAAGGCTTCCTGTGGTCATCAGAAATCCTCGCCAGTCAAGGCCGCCGGCCAGATCAAGTCTCCGTCGAGGAAATTACTTGGCTGCAAAAACTGCGCCAAGGCTTAGAAAGAACGCGCCGCAGCTTAATTAACCGACTCAAGGCGATCGTCGGTCAAGGCCCGCTCAATCAAGACGCGGTAGCCGAAATCGAGACATTGCTCTTACAAGCCGATGTCGGAGTCGCAGCCACCGACATCATTATCAACCGCCTTCAAGAAAGACTCAAACAAGAAGTCTTGCCGCCAGAACAGGCTCTAGCTTTCCTCAAAAGCATCCTGCGCGACATTCTCGACGCTCCGACAGCCGAAACCGCGGCCGGCAATCCCGCCTACAGCCTGACTTTTGCCCCGGAAAAAGACACTTTCAACATCTGGTTAATTGTCGGAGTCAACGGTGCGGGCAAAACTACGACGATCGGCAAACTCGCCCACATCGCCCAAAAATCAGGCTACAAAACCCTGATAGCCGCCGCCGACACTTTCCGCGCCGCCGCCGTCGAACAAGTGAAAGTTTGGGGCTCCCGCAGCGGCGTCGAAATTATTGCCAATCCAGGGAAAAATACCGATCCGGCTGCTGTCGTGTTTGATGCGATCGCCGCCGCCACCGCCCGAGGCACAGAATTGCTGATCGTAGACACCGCAGGCCGCCTGCAAAACAAGAAAAATCTGATGGACGAACTAAGTAAAATCCGTCGCATAGTAGATAAAAAAGCCCCCGGCGCTACCGTAGAATCTCTACTGGTCTTGGATGCCACACTGGGTCAAAATGGTTTGCGACAGGCAGAAGTGTTCGCAGAATCTGCAAAATTAAGCGGAGTAGTATTGACAAAACTCGACGGTTCTGCTAAAGGTGGTGTTGCCCTAGCAGTAGTGCAACAGCTAGGCCTGCCGATCCGGTTTATTGGAGTTGGGGAAAGCATCGAAGATTTGCGCCCGTTTTCTAGTTACGAATTTGTGGAAGCCCTACTGGATTTTAGATTTTAGATTTTAGTATTGATGAGGTATCTATAGCCGTCCCGATTTTTGGAAGCGGATACAGAGCTTCAAAATCTTAAATCCTTAACCTCAAACTACCATCGCAGGACTTGCGCCGATCGCCACCGGGTGAGTGAAAACTAAACATCTAGAAACAATACCTTTGCCCAGTTCTTGCACGGGTTGGGCCCCACGTGCGAGCCAAAGCTGGTCAAATTAAGCTCAAATATAGTCTCAGTCTGCTATCTGATTGCACAGTCTTCCCGATCCCCCCTAACCCCCCTTAAGAAGGGGGGGACAAGAGCGTCAAAGCCCGCCTTATTAAAGCGGAAAATCGTCAAAGTCCCCTTATTAAAGGGAAAAATCGTCGTCAAAGTCCCCCTTCTTAAGGGGGATTTAGGGGGATCGAGACCGAGCTATAAACGAGATTTGTTAAGGATTTCAGGCTGAAATTTATACCAATGCCCTACTGCCCAACCTACTTGCTCGAAAAAAACCCGGGTTTCTGTTCAAGTGGCGCGTAAGTCTTCAATCATTCCTCCTCCTTTTAAGATCGAAAATCACAAATCTAAAATGACTGCTGTGCCTTTGCCTCGCCCCTCACCTCAACCTGCTGACCGCCCTCCGGGTCGCAATTCCACCGACGCGACGCCAGTATTTGCCCTCAAAGAACTGGTGGCGCGCTTGCACCGATACCAGCACAACGTTCAAGATATGTTGGGCTCGCTGGGATTTGCCCTGCGCAGTTTTAATAATCTCAACCAATTTTTGGAGTTGGTGCCTTTGGTGGCGACTCGCGTTACCGAGGCCGACGGGGGAGCTTTAGTGCTGTTCAAACCCAACGGTCAAGTCAGGTTCCAGCAGTTGCACTGTCAGGAAGGACGGCAGTGCCAAGATATCCGAAAAGCGCTGGAAATAGCCACCAGGCAAGCTACGGCAGGTGCGGGCGCGGCTGGTGAATCTTTTTCGGAAACCTCTGGGCAAACTTCTAGTCTAGACCTGCAAGTAAGCCGTTATTTGGGCCCGGATGTTCATTTGTTTGGGGCGCCAATTTTAGTCAAAAATTTGGAACGCGGACGGCTGTTTGTTTTTAGCAGTGACCCGCAATATCTATGGACTCCCGGCAGACAGAAATTAGTTCGGTTGGTGGCGGATCAAACCGCCGTGGCAATTTGCAAAGATGAACTTACTGTTAAGTTGGCGGAAAAAGAACGCTTGGACAGAGAGTTAGAAATTGGGGCGGAAATTCAATTGCGCCTGCAACCCCGCAGTTGTCCCAAAATTCCCGGTCTTGACGTGGCCGCCCGCTGCCAAACTGCTAGCAGGGTCGGCGGTGATTATTATGATTTTATTCCCGCTGACTATGACCCGATCGGCAAGGACAATGAGGGGGAACACCCCCCATCCCTGATTAAAAATCTCAAGTCCAAAATCGACAAGGGCCGCTGGAGCATCGTAATCGGCGACGTGATGGGCAAAGGAGTGCCGGCTGGCCTGTTGATGACGATGACGCGGGGTATGCTGCGGGCGGAGGTTTTGAACCGCCACTCGCCTGCGAGAATTTTGCAACATTTAAACCGGGTAATGCACGCGGATTTGGAAAATTCCCACCGTTTTGTGACTCTGTTTTATTCGGAGTATGACCCGAAAACTCGCGTTTTGTCTTACAGCAATGCTGCTCACCACCCGCCTTTGCTGTGGCAAGCTGCAACTAATTCGATCGTGCGGCTCGATACTTTGGAGGGTATGTTGATTGGCCTGGATGCTGATTCGCGCTACCAAGAAGCTCAAGTGCAATTGCAGCCTGGTGATACTATTATTTATTACACCGACGGATTTACTGATGCTGCTAATCAAAGGGGCGATCGCTTTGATGAGGATAACTTGACCGCGGCTTTTCAGTGGGCTTGTCAAAATTATCAGCAGTCTGAGGAAATTTTGGATTATTTGTTCGATCGCGTTCACCAGTTTATCGGCATCGGCAACCGCAATGAAGATGACATGACACTGGTTGTACTTAGGGTAACACCGACCACAGGAGAAAATCACCATGATAGTTAATTTAATGCCGGAAATTATTGCTGGATTTACTAGCTCGATTCCTTGGCATGACGCCGTTCATTTGTTAGTTGTGAAATCTCATTTGAGTTCGACGGTGATTTTGGGTCAAAGCTACGAAATTTTTACGAATTTCCAGAAAGCTTGGCACAATTTTGTTTCGACTGGTCAAATAGGAGCTTTTTTTATAGGTATGTTTGTTGGCTGGTTCTTTAAGGGAATGTTTCCTTAGATTTCTAGTGGGATTTGAGGCATCGGCAAGGGATTTAAAAGGTTACAGTATCAGACTTCAGTCCTTTCTGATGCAGGATAATTTTAATAATTTTGTAGTCAGGACTTCAGTTTTTTATAGTCAATACAGGTATAAAAAGTTTGATCGTTCGGACTTTAGTCCTTCCGGAGGACTAAAGTCCTTACTACGAACCGGAGGACTAAAGTCCTTACTACGAACCGGAGGACTAAAGTCCTTACTA
>NZ_JAUBUN010000039.1:0-28957 GCF_036702665.1 Microcoleus sp. Aus8_D2 | reverse complement strand
CCGGAGGACTAAAGTCCTTACTACGAACCGGAGGACTAAAGTCCTTACTACGAACCGGAGGACTAAAGTCCTTACTACGAACCTGTTTTTATAGGGTTCTGCAAGAGAGAGATCATCTAGTTTTACCTTCAGCAATGACAACAACACAACCGAAAACTTGGAGTCAAAGATTTGAGTCGGCGCTGCACCCGGCGATCGCACGATTCAATGCTAGTATTGGCTTCGATATAGAACTGATTGAGTATGACTTGACCGGTTCTATCGCTCATGCTAAAATGCTGGCCAAAACTGGGATTATTTCCGCAGCAGAAGGCGAACAATTAGTCAATGGTTTGGAACAAATCCGCCGCGAATACCGCCAAGGTCTTTTTGTGCCGGGAGTTGATGCAGAAGACGTTCACTTCGCTGTAGAAAAGCGCCTGACGGATATTGTCGGGGATGCTGGCAAAAAGCTGCACACGGCCCGATCGCGCAATGACCAAGCCGGTACTGATACTCGCTTGTATTTGCGCGATCGCATTGCCGAAATTCGCGAGCAATTGCGGGAATTTCAAGGGGTGTTGCTCGAAATTGCGGAGCTTAATGTCGAAACTTTAATCCCAGGTTACACCCACTTGCAGCGCGCTCAGCCGATTAGTTTGGCTCATTATCTGTTAGCTTATTTTGAAATGTCCGATCGCGATTGGGAACGCCTCGGCGATATCTCGAAGCGGGTGAATATTTCGCCTTTGGGTTGCGGCGCGCTGGCGGGGACGACTTTCCCGATCGACCGACACTATACCGCAGAACTCTTGGAGTTTGACAAGGTTTATGCTAATAGCTTGGATGGAGTGAGCGATCGAGATTTTGCGATCGAATTTCTCGCAGCCGCCAGCTTAATCATGGTACATCTGAGCCGCTTGTCAGAAGAAATGATTTTGTGGTCTTCTCACGAATTTGGATTTATTACGCTCAAAGATAGCTGCGCTACAGGTTCTAGCATCATGCCCCAGAAAAAAAATCCCGACGTGCCGGAGTTGGTGCGGGGCAAGGCGGGGCGGGTTTTCGGTCATTTGCAAGCCTTGCTTGTAGTAGTGAAGGGACTGCCTTTAGCCTACAACAAAGATTTGCAAGAAGATAAAGAAGCTTTGTTTGATACCGTGAAAACGGTACAGGGTTGCTTGGAAGCAATGACGATTTTGTTGCGGGAAGGAATCGCGTTTAATGGCTCACGCCTCGCTGCTGCCGTTGCAGAAGACTTTTCCAACGCTACAGACGTAGCAGATTACTTGGCTGCAAAAGGCGTTCCCTTCCGGGAAGCTTACAACCTCGTGGGCAAAGTCGTCAAAACCTGTCTTTCGGGGGGCAAACTCCTCAAAGATTTGACACTTGAGGAGTGGAAAGACTTGCACCCAGCTTTTGATACAGACATTTACAGCGCGATCGCACCTCAGCAAGTGGTGGCGGCTCGCAATAGTTACGGAGGTACCGGGTTTGAACAAGTGAGAAAATCACTGATTGCTGCGCGCGATCGGATCGCCTAAACATCGTCGTTGAATTATTGGACAAATTCTGGCTGGCTATCTCTCCTTAGAACGATCGTGTTTTGCACTGTGGTTCTAAGTTCGGCAGATAGCCTGACTCTATTACTCTTCAGCAGCAGCCATATCTTTGTCCCGTCCGCCGCCGCTCATGGCGCCCATGCCGCCGCCGTTGCCACCGTCAAATCGCCTTCTCTTGTTGGAGAACATATCTTGATTTCTCCGCTTGCGAAACTTGCGAGCGTATGCTTGATTTCGTTGTGCCTTCTCTTTCTTGAGATTGCGGCGCTTAGCCATTATGACCTCACTAATAAACATTGACATTCCCCTGGCTTTCACGCCCGGGGATTCTTAAGCTTGACACTCTCACCACTCTTAGTGACTGAGATTCTTGCTTGGGCGAAGTCACTTGCTTGCAACTGGATTTCTCCAGCCGCTTTAGAGGTGTCTTCTCCCCAAGCGTGAATTCCGGTATACCCTACCGTACTCTATCAGTTCTCTTTATGTAGTTAGGTTTTGTTCAAATTTAGCCTTCCTAAACCGCAACACCTATCGGTGTGACTACGCACTCAACTAATCCAGTTAAGTTTTTACGTTGTCTAGTTATACTCAATTTTAGACCGATGATGATTATATCACACCCAGCACTCTTACGGATCGAGAAGAAAACTCTATACTAAAGTCCCTTGAGACCGTTAGCATTGAGCATCCGGGATCAAGCGGGACTGCTTTTTTTAAACTTTTGAGAATATTCCTCTAAGCACTTGACAAATAACGCAAATGACGATATTGAGGTGGCGTAGCACTTGCCTTCAGCCTGCCCGACGGTGCCGGCAATTTGGTTAGCCTCGCAGATTTTATCCTAGGGGCGAGTTGTACTCTATTTTTACCCTCGGGGCAATACCCCCGGCTGTATCAAAGAAGCTTGTGGCTTTCGCGACATTTACTCAGACTACCAGTCGCGCAATATTGCAGTGCAGGCGCGTCAGCACAGACGGGGCAAAATCTCACGCCAAGTTTGCAGCTAAAGATCGACTGCCTTTTCCTTTGCTGTGCGACTCCAGCGCTGAAGTCGCTACCACGGTTGTTACGGACTCAAAAAGTTTATGGGAAAAGAATTTATGGGCATTACTCGATCTATCCAAGAGCGATCGACCCTGATGGTAGGATTGAAAAGGTTTATTGCTTTCGTTAAACCAGAATATCACGCAGCGGAGATTTGAGCAGACTTGCCGGAGATTTCGCCTGAAGGAAGAATTAACAATTCAGACCCCAAATCTGCTCGCGCAGCAGGTCTAAAATTACTTTCCCCTAAACAAGCTTTTGAGTTTATGAGTCGATGGTGGCAATTTGTACAAACTGTGCTCGGGCTGATTTTTCGACATCCGGTCACGGGTACTGCGGTGATTCCTGTATTGCCTGACGGGCGAATTGTCTTAATTCGCCGCCGCGACAACGGTCGCTGGGGACTGCCCGGAGGTATGGTGGATTGGGGAGAAGATATTCCGACGACAGTCCGGCGGGAATTGGCGGAGGAAACAGGACTCGATTTAGTCAAAATTCGCCGCTTGGTGGGCGTTTATTCGGCTGCCGATCGAGATCCTCGCCTCCACTCGATTTGTGTCGTGGTGGCAGCAGAGGTGGAGGGAAAGATGCAAGTTCAGGATACGCTGGAAATCAGCGAGGTTGAGGCTTTTTTGCCGGCATCCCTGCCCCATGACCAGCTCAGCCACGATAACGACCAGCACTTGCAGGACTATTTTCAAGGGCTGACAACTTTGGCGTAAACTGGCGGAGCATCCTAATTTGAGCAAAGTCGGGAATTATCTCGCCGGAGCGTCGATTTTCGCATGGGAGATTTGAGATTTACTCGCAGCGCAGTGAATCACAGGCTCCCGAAATTGAGTCGAAAATTTTGAGCTCTCCACGACTACTGTCGGGGGCTTGTATCCCTTTTTGGGGGGGTCAAAAGTTGGTAGCGATGAGTGGGGAATTAATTTTTAATCTTTCCCTACTTGAATTTATAATCTCTGAACATTAAATTAATAATCTTTTTATTGCTGAATATTTAACCGGATGTACTCACCGCTACGCAATTCTCGGGTCAAACTCTCTGTAGGGCAAATCTTCTGGCGCGAAGGCGGCCTTGGCCCAAATTTAGTATTTTTGCACGGTTCTTGGGACGACAGCAGTCAGTGGCTGCGGACGATCGAGCATTTGCTCCCCTACTACCAATGCTTCGCACCGGATTTGCTGGGGTTTGGCGATTCGGAACGCCCGAATGTTCATTATTCGATCGACCTGGAAGTAGAATGTCTCGCCCAATACCTCGATACTTTGAACCTGCGACAGGTTTATTTAATCGGTCACTCTGTGGGCGGCTGGGTGGCCGCCAGCTACGCGATCAAATATCCCGATCGAGTTCAGGGTTTGGTGTTGTTGGCCCCAGAAGGCGTCAAGGCTGGCAACCAGCGGGGGCGGTGGCAGACGGCTAGCTGGCTGATCGGTCAACCTCCGCTGGCTTACTGGTGGCTGCGATCGATCTATCCAATTGCTAAGCTGCTGGGTAGCCAAAACAAGATTGACAGACTGCTAAACTTCAGACAGCAGTTGATGCAGTCCCGAGTTGCCGTGCAGTTGCTGTTCCGGCGGCGGCGGGCTGAAATTACAGGCGAGTTAGTTGATGAGAATTTGCCTTTGCTGAGAGCGCCTGTTTTGCTGTTGCACGGTTCTGAAGATACCCCCGCAGCTTCGTCTCTGTGTGAATCCTATGCTGCTCTGGCTCCTAATGCCCAACTGCAATCTGTCAGTCCGGGAGAAAGCAATTTGCCGCAGGAAGTCCCGGATATTGTTGCTAAGTATATTAGCGATTTTGCTAAATGAATTTGTCATTGGGCATGGGCCAAACAGGTCATCGGGCATCGGGCATCTTGCCCGCTCGCGAAGTCGAAGGGTGGGCATCGGGCATCGGGCATGGGGCATTGCAAATTCCAAACCATCATATTCACCAGCTCTTCCCAATTCTTCAATAGATTTTTTGTGAAAGTCTTTTTAACCAAATTTTGGAACGGGCAAGATGCCCGTTCCACATACAAAATTTATGTTGTGGAACGGGCATCTTGCCCGTTCCTACTTGCCGCTTGCAAGAAATCTAATTCTTCAATCCTTCAATCCCTCAATCTAAAATCTAAAATCTAAAATCTAAAATCCCAGGGTTCCCCAAAAAATAGCCTCTGGTGCATCAATGACCGAGGCAGCCGTATCGGGAAATAGTGCGGCGAGGTATTGCAATAACAAAATGCGATCGCCCCCCGTGACTGCAATTTTGCTATTTGGAAACAACCTCCGCCAATCTTCAATAAAATCTCTAACTCCTGCCACCGCCGCATAGACAACTCCGCTTTGAATTGCCCCAGCAGTATCTGTAGCCCAGCGATGCGGCAGATTTTCTGGTAAGCTGACTGAGGGCAATGCAGCGGTTTTTTTCCCTAACGACGACAACTGCAAACCCAAACCTGGTAAGATGGCACCCCCAACTAAATACCTATTGACATCAGCCCCAGTAAATGTTAAAGCTGTACCAGCATCTATAAGTAAAACTGGCCAACCCAATTGGTTGCCAGCACCCAGTAAAGCTAAAGCTCTGTCAATTCCCAGGCTAGGATAGAGTCCCCCGATCGGCAACTGGTCTAAAGTAATAATTCGGACTTGAGGATAACTCTGCCAGATTGCTGTTTGCTGGGGAACAACTGATGCCAAAACCAGAGGTAGCGGCACTACAGAAAGTGTGTGAGGACTAGAAACAGCGCCAGTAGCAGGAAGACAAAGGAGATTTTGAGCAGATATTTGCTCGATCGACCTCATGACTGTTTGCACTAAATATTCGGTCTTTTCCTCCTCAGAGAGCGCGGAAACAGCATCAGCTTTGAGATGCTCTGTATCCCATGTTTTCTCCAGGGTTTTGCCCGCAAATAATCCCCAGTGCAGCCGCGAATTGCCGATCGCCAAAGCTATTGTAACCTGGTCTTTACCTGTCAATCCAGGTGTAACGTTGTCGGTGCAAGCTGGCGGGCAAAAATTGTCGGCAATTGAGTTTTCCATGTTGATCGAGCGCGCGTGCAAACATTGAACTAAAGATAGATTTTAGATTAATTTGCTTCGGTTAATTGGGCGGTTAACTCTAATTGACATCTGACGAAAAAAATGGCGCGCGCCTCATTAGTATTGTCGGCTACTGAGCGCCTAATTATTATTTATAAATATTTGTAAAGCAAATAATTGCTATGCTCAGGCTGCATCATTTATAATGTGTTCAGATCTAGTAACAGTCCTGGTAGCTAAGGTCGGGCTGTTGGCGGGGTAAGCAAATTTGTAAAAAACCAGACTCTATCCAAATACTGTACAAGTGCTGAGTAAATATGTCTTTAAAAATACAAGAACACGAAAACCCCTACCAGAGATTAACTTCGCGATTGCCTGCACCTGAAAACTGGAATCAAGAAGAAGGTCTTTTGCTGCCGGAAGTAGACCAACAAAAAGCCATCATCGTGCAGATGCAGCAGCAAGTTCAGCTATCAAACTTGCTGAACCAAATTAATAACGAAATTCGCAGCACCCTTGATATAGAACAGATTTTAACATCGGCCTGCCGGTTGCTGGGGCAAGCGCTACAGTGCAGCCGCGCGAGTATTTTAGTCAAAGAATCCCATACAGAAAAAACGTTAGTCACGCGGGGAGAGTACAATGCGGGAGACTATCCCATACAACTGGGGATGAAAGTACCGATTACTGACAACCCGCACTTGGCCGCAGTCGTATCTGGGCAAGAGTCGCTAGCATTGACGAAGTTTCTCGATTTTCCGGGGTTGAACGCACAAACCAGAAAAATTGCCGAGGCTTTGGAGATTAAGTCCATGCTGGCAGTAGCTACTCGCTATCAAGGTGAAGTAAATGGCATAATTGGGTTGCATCAGTGCGATCGCGAACGAGAATGGACCCATTGGGAACAGCAACTTTTAGAAGGGGTAGCATCGCAATTGGCGATCGCGATCAATCAAGCTAAACTCTACAGCAAAACCCGCCGTCAAGCAGAACGAGAATCTCTGCTGCGACTGATCGGCAACCAAATTCGCAGTACCCTGGATCTGGGAACAATCCTGCAAACAGCAGTGAGGGAAGTCCGCCAACTGTTGCAGTGCGATCGGGTAATTATCTACCAATTTGATGACAACTGGCAAGGAAAAGTTGTCGTTGAAGATATGACGGTTCCTTGGCCTTCTATCTTAGGAGATATGGGGGCAGATAAGTGTTTTAGAGGAGATTACGCCGATCTTTACCAGCAAGGGCGAGTCAAAGCAATTAATGATATTTTTAATGCAGGTTTAGAGCCTTGTCACGTTGATTTTTTAGACAGCTTGCAAGTAAAAGCTAATCTGATCGTACCGATTGTTACTTCTAGAAGCGAAGAAAATTCACTGGCGACAGGTACAAATGCTAATTTCCAATTTCCCGGTAAACTCTGGGGTTTGTTGATTGCTCACGAGTGCCACGATACGCGGAATTGGCAGCGCCAAGAAATGGAGTTGCTGTCGCAGCTAGCCGATCAAATGGCGATCGCCATTCAGCAAGCAGAACTTTACAGCAAAGTCCGAGAAGCGGCGGTGAAATCTCAAGCTCAAACCCAGCAATTGCAAGCAGCCTTGCAAGAATTGCGCTCGACTCAACAGCAATTGATTCAAACCGAAAAAATGTCGGGTTTGGGGCAAATGGTGGCGGGAATTGCTCACGAAATCAACAACGCCAACAATTTCATCCACGCTAACTTGTTTCACGCTCAAGAATATTTCAAAATCTTGAACGAAGCTCTAGAATTGTGCGGTAATGCCTGCCCGGAAGCAAGAGATGTAATTGTCAGAATCAATGAAGAACTAGAACTCGATTACGTTCGAGAAGATTTTAGTAAACTTCTCAATTCGATGCGGGAAGGCAGCAGCAGGATTCGCTCCATCGTGACAACGCTGCGCAGTTTTTCTCGTTTAGACCACGCTGAATTTAAAGCTGTCAATTTGCATGAAGGTTTAGAAAGCAGCTTGTTGATGCTGCAAAATAAGCTAAAAACAAACATAAAAATTGAAAAACAATACGGAAATTTGCCGCCAGTTAAATGTCATGCCGGCCAAATAAACCAAGTATTTTATAATTTGCTTGACAATGCTTTAGATGCGATCGACTCAGCGGGAAAACCGGGAGAATTAACTATCCGCAGTTGGCAAAGCGAGCCGGACTGGATCGCAATCTCTGTGCGCGACACCGGCAATGGCATTCCGGCGGAAATTCAAGACAAGATTTTTGACCCGTTTTTTACGACTAAACCAGTGGGAAAAGGTACGGGTTTAGGACTTTCGGTGTGCTATCAAGTAATTGTACAAGCTCACGGCGGCCGGATTCGGTGCGTCAGTCAAGTCGGTGAAGGAACTGAGTTGATTGTGGAGTTGCCACTTACCCATCATAAGGGTTGAATTCCGGAATCTCAAATCTCAATCTGCTGAGTGGTGGATAGGAATCTCAATCCAAAATTCAGTGCCTCGATCGCGATCGGAAATACACCGCAATTGACCCTTGTGTTTTTCAACCACGATATGGTAGCTGATAGACAGCCCTAAACCAGTTCCCTTACCGATCGCCTTTGTAGTGAAAAAAGGGTCAAAGATCCGCGATCGCAGATCTTCTGGAATACCACCCCCATTGTCGCTAATGCAAATCGCCACGCGATCGAGAATCACAGTTGTGCGAATGCGAATCCTCGGAGTTTCTCCAGGAACTCTGTGCAAGCACATTTCTTGGAGAGCGTCAATCCCATTGCTCAAAATATTCATAAACACTTGATTTAGTTGAGCCGGATAGCACTCAACCAATGGTAAATTACCATATTCTTTAATAACTTCAATACTCGGATACTCACTCTTTTCTTTCAAGCGGTGCTGCAAAATTAACAGTGTGCTGTCAATACCTTCGTGGATGTCAACTGGCTTCATTTGAGCTTCGTCAATCCGAGAAAAGGTACGCAGCGACGAAACAATCCCCTTAATGCGATCGACTCCAATGTTCATTGAAGCCAAAGTTTTCGGCAAGTCTTCGTTGATGAAATCCAAGTCAATCTCATCTTCTTCCATTTGAATTTCCAAAACTGGCTCTGGATAGTTTTTTTGGTAAACAGCAATCAAATCTAGCAGTGATTTCATGTAATCATTCACATGAATTAAATTGCCACTAATAAAATTAACCGGATTATTAATTTCATGGGCAACTCCAGCAACCAACTGTCCTAATCCAGCCATTTTTTCCCCTTGGATTAGTCTGGCTTGAGACTGTTTTAAGTCCTGCAAAGTTTGGGTTAATTCTTCTGCTTGTTGCCGAGTTTGTTGCAGCAATTCTGCTTGTTGAAGTGCGATTCCCAGTTGTACGCCCACCTGAGCCAGCAAGTTAATTTCGTCATCTTGCCAATAGCGGGGCTGAGAGTTTTGGTAAGCTACGAGCAAGCCCCAGAGTTTTTCGCCTTGTAAAATCGGCACAAAAGTTTCATGGCGGGGATACTTTCCTCCCTGAGTTGCTTGCAGCAAAAAACTATTAGCAATCGGAGCCGGATTTGTGACTGTGGGAGTCCAACCAGTGACTATAGAATCTGCGACAAATTCGCCACTCCAATCTGGATAAAATCGATAAATTGCTACTCGCTCGACTTCCAATAATTGCTGAACTTCTTGAGTTACATTTTGAAAAATGACATCAATATCAAGAGACTGACGAATTTTCTCTACTGTCGTCGCAAGCGCCCTCTGGCGCTCCGTTGCTTTCACCAATTCCGCTGCTTGTGTCTGAACTTGTTTGACATATTCAGCTTGCTGCAAACCTATGCCGAGTTGCGTGCTAATTTGAGCAAGTAAATCTATCTCATACTGTTGCCAATGACGCGGCCCTGAGTTTTGATAAGCAGCTAGCAACCCCCAGAGTTTTTTCCCCTGAAAAATCGGCGCGATTGCATAAGCTTTTGCCTCGAATTGTTCTAACAAAGCAATATGACAATCTGTGTGTCCTATTCTATAGATGTCATCCACAGCAAAAGTTTCATTGTTTTTATACCGTCCGCCTTGAGTTTCTTGGAGGTGAGTATCTGCAATTGCAGGCTGAACGTTAACCAGCGGAGTCCAATCACTGGCGATGGATTCTGCCACAAATGTCCCGCTCCAATCTGGATGAAATTGATAAATTGCTACTCTGTCAGCTTGCAATAGTTGCCTAACTTCTTCGGAAGCGGTGCGAAAAATAGTTTCAATGTCCAGGGATTGGCGAATTTTGTCAATTGTAATAGCGAGGACTTTTTGCCGTTTTGCCTCTTCTTCTTGGGCCGTTGCTTTTGCCAGTTGAGCTGATTGTAATTGTATTTGTTCCAAATAATCTTTTTGCTTGATGGCAACTCCTAACTGTTCGGCAATTTGGCTGACAAACTCTATTTCGTAGGCTTCCCAGCGGCGTGGGGCATCACATTGATGGATGCAGAGCAATCCCCAAATTTCGCTGCCTTGTAGTAAAGGAGCTACGATGTTAGCTCGAACTTGAAATCTTTTGAGGATATTCAGGTAATCCCGATCTAAATTTGCTATATCGATGTCTGCAATTCCTTTGACTTGACCTTGGCAATAGAGAGGAAAAAAGTTTTCTATAAATTGGTATTGGTAGAGTTCTTCGCTAATAAGTGACATCCAGGATTCGTCAACATCCTCGTAGACAAATCCACCTTTCCATTTGAATTCAGGACTGAAACGAAACACTACTACTCTGTCCGTCTTTAGCAGTTTGCGGACTTCTAAAACAGTAATTCTAAAGATAGATTCTAATTCAAATGGTTCTCTAATGCGAGCAATAACTGCTGTCAAAGCTTGTTGTTGTTCTGTTTGATATTGAGCTTGCTTCAGGTACTCAGCTTGCTGGATTGCCACTGTCAAATGTTCAGCAATTTGTTTGATAAAATGAATCTCAGACTCTGACCAATGGCGGGAATTACTGCATTGATGAATGCACAGCAGTCCCCAGAGTTCTTTTTCTTTGAGCAGCGGTACTATTAAATTGGCTCGGACTTGAAATCTTTCTAAAATCTCGACATGACAATTGCTTAAATCTGCGTTATAGATATCTGCAATTGCTTGTACTTTACCTTCTTGGTAGTGGGCCGCAAACTGTTCGCCAAAGCAGTAGTCGTAGACTTTTTCAGCTAGTGCAGAACTCCATTGCGGATCGACATCTTCGGAAACAAATTCCCCTTCCCAGTCCAATTCGGGATAAAATCTAAATACTCCTACTCGATCGGCTTTTAGCAAGCTGCGGACTTCGATCGCAGTGGTTTTAAATATTGTTTCTAAATCTAAGGACTCTCTAATCCTCGCAATTACACCAGTCAGTGCCTTTTGCTGTTCTATTTGAGACTGCGACAGATTGACTGTTTCGTCTCCTAGATTTTCTGCTGCTGACAGGAGCAATTGTGTATCTTCAGGATTAAAGCTATTTTGCATTGGGATAGAACCTAGTCTATGAATAGAAGTTACAGCGGATGCAAGTTGAGGAAGGGCGGGCGCGGGGCGCTAAAAACGCGGTTTCTATGAGTTTTGGGTTGAGTAGCGAGAAATATAGCAATAAAATCGGGTTTCTGAGTTCTACGTCCGTCCAAGTTATTGTAAATGTTAATTTGTAAAATTGGGATTTTGTCAAGACCTAATTTGTATATTTTTCCCAAAATGGTCGTAAAGCGTTCCTGAAGGGTAGCTATCCCGTAGGGAATCACCGGCTGCACGCATTAATAACTTTGCAGTTACTTAACCCCGTGATAAGAAATTTTATGAAGATTTACAAAAGAAACGTGTCAGAATGGAAACAATAAGGTAATGGATAACAGACAAGGAGGCAGAGTATGGTAGCCCTGACTGAACGAGTCCAACGCAGATTGACGGTGGAAAAAGTCGAAATTGCTCCTGATACAACGGCAATTCGATGTCTGGACTGGGATAGAGACCGCTTTGACATCGAATTCGGGCTCAAAAATGGCACAACTTACAACTCTTTCATCATTCGGGGCGAAAAAACTGCTCTCGTAGATACCTCGCACGAGAAGTTTCGCCAGCAATATATGGAAACTCTGACGGGGGAAATTGACCCGAAAGAGATTGATTATCTAATTATCAGTCACACAGAACCAGACCACAGCGGTTTGGTCAAAGATGTGCTGGCTTTGGCACCCCAGGCGATTGTGGTAGGGGCGAAAGTAGCTGTTCAATTTTTAGAAAACCTGATACACCAGCCCTTTGAGCGACTTGTCGTTAAAAATGGGGACAAACTAGATTTAGGAAATGGTCACGTTATCGAATTTGTGTCGGCGCCGAATTTGCACTGGCCTGATACTATTTTCAGCTACGACAGCAAAACTCAGGTGATGTTCACCTGCGATGCTTTCGGGATGCACTACTGTTCTGACAGTACCTATGATGACGATTTAGCGGCGGTTGAGGAGGATTATCACTTTTATTATGAGTGTTTGATGGCTCCGAATGCTCGATCGGTACTCAGTGCAATGAAGCGGATGGCCGAGTTGGGAGAAATCGGTACGGTGGCAACGGGTCACGGGCCGCTGCTCAGGTACAATGTGGTGGAACTTACCGGACGTTACAAAAAGTGGAGCCAAGAACAAGCTAAGGCAGAAACCACTGTAGCGGTATTTTACACTTCCGATTACGGATTTAGCGATCGCCTCAGCCAGGCGATCGCCCACGGGATTACCAAAACCGGTGTCGCCGTGGAAATGATCGATTTGAAAATCGCCGATTTACAAGAAGTCCGGGAACTTGTCGGTAGCGCTGCGGGGATCGTGATTTGTTCGCCGCCAAGTAATGGCGCTGCTGCGGAAAATGCCGAAGCTGCTATCAATACAATTTTAGTTGCAGCTAACAACAAACAATCCTTCGGTTTGTGCGAGTCCGGCGGCGGTGATGACGCATCGGTTTATCCGCTGCGAAACAAGTTCAAAGAGTTGGGTTTGAAAGAAGCATTTCCCAACATTTTGATTAAAGAAGCGCCGACGGAAGGGATTTATCAAGTTTGCGACGAAGCCGGTACCGACTTGGGACAGTGGCTGTCGCGGGACAAGGCTGTCAAACAGATGAAATCCCTGGATAGCGATGTTGATAAAGCTTTGGGACGCATCAGCGGCGGATTGTACATTATTACTGCTCAAAAAGGCGAAGTTAGCAGTGCGATGTTGGCTTCTTGGGTGACGCAAGCCAGCTTTAAACCGCTGGGTTTAACTATAGCAGTTGCCAAGGATCGGGCGATCGAATCGATGATGCACGCGGGTGATAAATTTGTACTCAACGTGCTCGAAGAAGGCAATTATCAAAGCTTGATGAAGCACTTTTTGAAGCGTTTTGCCCCAGGTGCCGATCGATTTGCGGGAGTCAAAACTCAACCTGCTAGCAACGGTTCTCCGATTCTGACAGATGCTTTGGCTTACATGGAATGCGAAGTGGTTAGCCGGATGGAACTTTCGGATCATCATATCGTATATGCGATCGTCGATAGCGGCCGCGTATCCCATCCCGAAGCACTGCCGGCAGTTCACCACCGCAAAGTCGGAAATCACTATTAGGATATTGAAGGAAGAAGTTCGATGGAAGTCGGAAGAAGGAAGAAGGAAGAAGGAAGTTTCAACAAGCGCGTTTAACCGCTGATAAATGTCGTTTACATCCGAGGATCGATCCCCCCTAACCCCCCTTCTTAAGGGGGGAACCGGAAACAGATCAAAGTCAACCCCTACTCCCAAGGGAGCGGGGATGCGAGGGGGATCTTGCCTCAGCTACAAATGAGATTTGCTTGTTACTTTCGCTCTGCCTGGTAAAGCCGATCCGGAGGCTCTGCCTCCAGCAGGTGCTGAAATTATTAAATCTTCGTTCCTTACTTGTTTTATCCATTTTTACTCTTAGGAATTGCCAATGCCTGCTAATCTTTTAGAAGACCGAGATTACACAATAATTATTGCTAGAAGCGAGGGCAGCAGAGACCCAGAACATCCTTGGTACGAGGAGTGGGTTGAAGCACAGGCATCTCTGATCGACTTAGCCAAAAAATGTCAGGAATTTGACAGCGACGGCCTCACTGTTTACGAAGCTTCTACTCCTATGTGGAAGTATAAAAATTCAAATGTTGGCCGGTTAGCTCAAATTTTGCAACGACAAAATACGGAGCCGGATTCAGCAAACCCGACTGCAATTAATTTGGCAGAACCTCTGAAAGGAGCTTTGAGCGATTATTTTAAGCTCAAAACAAATGCCAAAGGCAAGAAAGGAGCCATAATTGTGGCAGTTTTAGATGAAAAACCCGAAAATGCCGCTGCTGTCGCTGAAATTATTGTAAGTGCGGCAAATAAAATAGATAAAGATGAAGAACTTGGGGTGAGCTTTATCCAAATAGGGGACGATTTGCAAACCAGGAAATTTTTGACCGATCTGGATAAAAATTTACAGGCTCAAGGTGCAAAGTTTGACATTGTAGATACCAAATTTTGGCACGAAATCAAAAGAAGTTCAGTTGTTCAGTTTCTCATAGGTGCAATTAATGACTAACACTTTGACTCCGAGACTCGCATCTAATGCCAAACCCCGCGATGTGCAATTTATCCCGATCGCGCCAGATACATTTATCGTGCGATCGCGCACTTGGGACCGACTAAAATTTGAAGTAGAATACTCCCTGCAAAAGGGGACAACAGCAAATAGCTATATCATTCAAGCCGACCAAACTGCTTTGTTCGACCCGCCGGGAGAATCTTTCACTCAAAACTATCTAGATTGTTTGCAGCAGCGACTAGATTTGACCAAGCTGGATTACATAATTTTGGGACATTTCAACGCTAACAGATCCGTCACCATTAAAGCTCTGTTGGAATTGGCTCCTGAAGTAGCTTTTGTTTGCACGAATCCCGCCGCAATTGGTTTGCGATCGGCTTTTCCCGAACAAGAGTTAAACATTATGATCGTTCGCGGAGAAGAAACTCTCGATTTAGGCAAAGGTCACAAATTAAAATTCATCGCGACTCCGACTCCCCGCTGGCCTGACGAACTTTGCACCTACGATCCGCAAACTAGAATTGTGTTCACTGACAAATTTTTTGGAGCTCACGTTTGCGGCGACCAAGTATTTGATGAAGGGTGGATGGTTTACAGCGAAGATCGGCGCTATTATTACGATTCTTTGCACGCTTCTCAGGCGAAACAAGTGCTGACCGCAATGGATAAATTAGCTGATTTACCAACAGCATTTTATGCTCCAGGTCACGGCCCGATCGTCCGTTACGGCCTCCACGAATTGAGTAATTTGTATCGGGAATGGAGCCAACAACAAAATTCAAAAGACTTGACAGTTGCTTTGATTTATGCTTCGGCTTACGGCAATACTGCTACTTTGGCGCAGGCGATCGCCAAAGGGATTACGAAAGCCGGTGTTGCTGTAGAAACCATCAACTGCGAATTTGCCGAACCGGGAGAAATTAAAGAGGCGATCGAGAAATGCGCCGGATTTATCATCGGTACTCCGACGCTAGCGGGACACGCGCCGACGCAAATTCAAACGGCTTTGGGAATTGTGTTGTCTACCGCAACTAAGAGCAAATTAGCGGGGGTTTTTGGTTCTTTTGGCTGGAGCGGTGAGGCGATCGACTTAGTTGAAGGAAAATTAAAAGATGCTGGCTATCGCATCGGATTTGAGCCGATTCGAGCCAAGTTTAAGCCGACGGCGGCGACGATTCACGAGTGCAAAGAAGCGGGAACGGATTTTGCTCAAGCTTTGATTAAGTCGCAAAAATTACGGGCACCGAGACCGCAGTTAGCGTCGGGGAGCGATCGCACGGAACAAGCTGTAGGAAGATTGGTAGGTTCCCTGTGCGTGCTCTCGGCGCGGCGCGGGGATGTCACGAGTGCGATGTTGGCTTCGTGGGTGTCGCAAGCCACGTTTAGCCCTCCGGGTTTGACGATTGCGGTGGCTAAAGATCGATCGATCGAAGCTTTGATGTACGCCGGAGATAAATTTGTGCTCAATATTTTAGCAGAAGGGCGACAGTTGCGGAAGTATTTCATGAAAAACTTTGCTCCGGGAGAAGACAGATTTGCCGGAGTTGAAACAACAGAAGCTAGCAACGGCTGTCCGGTTTTGACTGATGCTTTAGCTTATCTCGAATGCGAAGTGATCGGTCGGATGGAATGCGGCGATCATTGGGTGGTTTATGCCGCGGTTGAAAGCGGTCATTTGTTGAAAAATGACGGGGTGACAGCCGTGCACTACCGGAAATCTGGGAGTCATTATTAAGCTGCGATTAGGAAACGGAAATAGCCAGGTGCGTCAAATTAAGACCAAATGTAGTCAGAGACTGCTGTTTGGTTATTGAGGCCAGCTCCCCCCTAGCCCCCCTTAAAAAAGGGGAGTAGGGGGTGGGACAAGAGCCGTCAAAGTCCCCCTACAACCAGGGGGATGCGAGGGGGATCTGGCCTCTGCTATAAACGAGATATACAAAAGGTTTTCAGTCTTAAGTTGACACCAATAGGGAATTGTCCCGATCCGAGGCAGAGCCTCGCTGATATGGGTTCCCAGGCAGAGAGAGCCTTGGAACCAGTTAAACAATCTCCCAGAAATGCTCGTAGAAACCTACTATTCGTTACCAGGCTCTGCCTGGTAATGCACGCCCGGAGGCTCTGCCTCCTTGTCCCGATCCGAGGCAGAGCCTCGCTGATATGCGTTCCCAGGCTCTGCCTGGGAACCAGTTAACTGTCAACTGTCCCAGGTCAACTGTCCCAGGTCAACTGTTAAGATAGCTTCTTTAGTTCTGCTGCGGTTTGGTTGAGCAGTTCCGTACAGACTTTAACTTGAGCAAGGCTAGCAGCAGTTTCTGTTGTTCCTAAGTTAACATGGTTCATTGCTTCTAGAACTTGTTGAATTGCGATCGCCTGTTGGTTAGCATTCAGAGCAATTTGTTGATTGTTCAAAAATACCTTGTCTACCGCCTCTGCTACACCGGCGAAAATTTCTGTTGTCCCTCGAGCTTGTTTAATTCCTTGTGCTGCTGTTTTTGAACCTTCATCCGTTACCATCACCGTTTTGCCGATCGCAACTTGAATTTCTTTCACCAGATCGTTAATATTCTCGGCTGATTGTTTGCTTTCATCAGCTAGTCGGCGAATTTCGGTGGCGACTACAGCAAAACCCTTGCCGTTTTCGCCAGCACGCACTGCTTCCACAGCAGCATTGAGAGCCAACATATTCGTTTGGTTAGCGAGATCGGCTACCAGGTCAGAAATTCCACTAATTTTAACAGCATTCTCGTTCAAGTAGGTAATCTGTTTGGCGATCGCGCCTACTTTTTCTTGAAGAGTCACTATCCCCTGCATGGTATGTTCTACAGATTGATTACCCGACTCAGCTAGGGTTAGCGCTTGATGAGCCGAGACTGCTGATGCTGATGCTTGCTTGGCTGACATGGATGAAGCAACACTTAACTCATTCATCGTCGCAGTCGTTTGATTCACAGCATGAGCTTGCTGAGATATAGTGTATTCCTGCCGATCGACTGCGGCGGTAATTTGCATGGAAGAAGAGACAATCTTCTTGACAGATTGCACTATGGGGTTAACAATATCGCGGCTGACGATCGCAGTCAGGGCTGCTGCGGACAACAAAGCCAAGATCAGAGTACAGACTAGCAAAACTGTCAAATGCTCAATCTTGGCTGCAATTTCCTGATGTTTTGTTTCACCGACTTTTCGCTGGAGTTCGATTAGTCCTGAAAAGGCCTGAACTGTTTCGGCGCCAAAAGGGGTGGTAGTAGCTGCGCGATACTCTGCTGCTTCCTGAATTTTGCCTGCTTGCTGCAACTCAAACCACTTAGGTCTGGCTGCAATATACTTGTGATAAGCATCTTGTACATTCTGGAAAGCTGCTTGCTCTTGGGGTGTGAGTTCGCCTGCTGCATATTCTCGCAGGTTATCGTCAATTATTTTGTATAATTGCGGCTCTTCGCTCAAAATGTCCGATCGCTTCTCTGGTAAAACGATAAACTGTGGGAAGCCGTAACGCAGCTTCCATAAAGCTGACTCGGAGTTGGCTAGAGCCACCGTCCCCTTAACTTGATATTTGTACAATTTCTCCGCATCTTGTGCTAATTCAACGGTGTTCCGCCAACCAACAAATCCGACAACTGCGAGTAAAGCGGTCAAAGCTCCAAAGCTAGCCAACAATTTAGCCCGAATTCCTAAGTTCATTGTTTTTGCTAATTTGCAATAGAGTGTTTCCTAGCAGCGCTATTGATAACAGTGCTGGACGCACAAACATTCAATAGACTTGCATGGCATTCATTAGCTCGCTGTTCTTTGAATTATCTGCGTTCATCTGCGTCGATCTGCCTTACATCTGCGGTTGACCGATCTGTTAACCGCAGATACAATTCCAGTCTAGTCATACCATGTCCGATCGCCATCGCAGTCAGATTGGTTCGCAGTCAGATTGGTTCGTAGTGCGGACTTTAGTCCGCTATACGGCTGCGGACAGTCAGATTGGTTCGTAGTGCGAACTTTAGTCTGCTATAAAGCTGCGGACTAAAGTCCGCACTACAAACCGTTTTTGTTATGGTAATCGACCGGACATGATATCAACTAATGTTTCAACTGTGGCGATCGCAATCCAGGATATTTTTTCCTCATTCGTGGACGCAACATCGCCACGGATGAGGTTCTTAAGCGCGCGGATTCCCCCTAAAAAATGCACTTGTGTAGAGATGAGTGCATCCATAATTATTCGTCACAAACGTTTTTGTGTAAATTCGAGCAAAGTTCGATCGCCCGTTTTGGCTCCACATAGAATGTCCAATTGGCATTCAAACAAATAACTTGCTCATCCTTACTTTTCCTCAGCAGTCTTGGACGGCCAGAGATATATAGCGCCAGAAATCAAAGTTAAAGCCACAGAAACCCAAAACGCAATTAATGCCGGAACGTTCCACGCTTCGGAGAGGGGAGCGATTAACTCAAAGCCACAGAAAAACGCTTAGCTATTGCTTTTTGTGAGATGGGTTCAGTATGATAAGTGTCAAGGATTTTTTGCAGGGCTATTTCATTCTCGAAAAAACGAGGGTTTTGTAGGGGTAGTGCCAAGAATGTCTACCCTCTCCACCGAAGAGTTGTCGGTCATTTCAGGCATCGGGGCAACCACTCTTGCCACAATGCCCCTACAAAGAATGAAATAGCCCTGGGATTTTTTGCCTAAAATCAATCGAGTAAGCTTTCATTTTTAACAATGTATGATGAGGAGTACAAGTAAACGTGTTGTGAGTCAAGCAGATCGTGCTGTCAAAAAAATGTTATGATGTTTGGTATCGCTTTCGCGTGGCTTTACTCAACCATGTAATTATAGTTCATTTGCTCCTATCTTTTCTGTTTTACCCTCACGAGTGAGGGTAAGTAACATGATACCTCATCTTTTTGAGAAAGGCTATATATATGCAAAATACTAACCGAAAAAAATCCACAAAACTTGTGGTAGCTTTCTTAGTGGCAAGCTGCTTGCTCATAACAGGAGGCTTGTTGGCAACCCTAGCTACAATTTCTGAAGCGGCTACCAAACCAGAAGAAGTAATTTACCAATGTTCTGCATCTGGACGCAACCGCCTTTATGTTGTAGACCAACTGAAGAAGGATGGGGCAAATTTCGATCTGGCTATTTATAAATTTGATAGGAGCCACCCTTTATATAAAGACCAATCCTGGCCAACGGAAGGAGATTACTTAGAAACTGCAACCCTCACAGCAAACATAGACCAAGATAGCGCCCTCACAGCAACAGGCAAAAGTAGCAAGGGAATGATAGTGGTTGAAGCGTTTGGCAGGACAAAACGTTTCAATGTCAAGGAGGATGAAGTGCAGGCTGCTGCATTAGGGCAGTGCGATCGATTTTGGCAGATGGCTAGCAGTCAAGCAAGGCGAAAAATTCGAGAGTGCTTGGGAGCAGTTGCCCGCGACAATGGAGGCAATATTGCAGAAATCGAGCGATATCGATGTATGTATTCCGATCGGTAGGAAACAATCAAACTCATTTAGCTGTTTACGAATTCGACTTTTTAGCCAAGACCAGCGTCATGCGATCGCGTCAGCAGCACAAGGGAATACTTCCAGTTTACACCATAACAGCCTTGGCGGTTGCTATACCTTTGCAGACCAAAGTTGCTATACCTTTTCCGGCCACAGATAAATAGCGCCAGAAATCAAAGTTAAAGCCACAGAAACCCAAAAAGCAATAAGTGTAGGAAAATTCCACGCTTCAGACAGAGGAGCAATTAAAAGTGCGATCGCCACAATCTGACTCACCGTCTTCAATTTCCCCCAAATATTAGCTCCCGAAATCGTAGTTTTATTAACACGCCACCCCGCAATTGTCAACTCCCGCCCCAAAATTAAAAACACTGCCCAAGCCGGGACTTTACCCAACTCAATCAACACTAAAAGCGGCGCGAGTACCAACAATTTATCCACCAAAGGGTCGAGAAACTTGCCCAAATCGGTAATTTGGTTCAGCTTCCTAGCCAAATAGCCGTCCAGCCAATCAGTAGCCGCCGCTACCACAAAAATCGCAGTACAAATCCAGCGGCTTTGGGCGCTTGGGTCGTACAAACCGTAGAGCAGAAACGGCACTCCCAGCAAGCGAGAAAAAGTAATCAAGTTAGGCAAATTCATAAGACAGTTGACAGTTGACACTTGACAGTTGATAGTTGATAGTTGATAGTTGATAGTTGACCGAAGGAAGAAGGAAGAAGCCCTTCGGCTTAACTGGTTAAGAGGCAGAGCCTCTTAACCGATATCACTCTTGAAGAGCCTCGGCTGCGAAAATGGAGGCTCTTCCTCCGGAGCTGCGTTACCAGGCTCTGCCTGGTAACGAGTATAATCATTTAGGATTGCTATATAATTTCAAGTGTTGTAGGGGCGGGTTCGCCCTGATATTTGCAAGTATCGACAAATTATATAAACCCGCCCCGCCCCTAGGACAATTCCGTAGTTACCGGATTTGATATAAAAAGAAGGAAGGAGGAAGGAGGAAGAGGAAAAAAAATTAAGGGCAAGCTTTTTACAAGCTTGCCCTTAATTTAACATTTTTTTGTAGCTGTTTAACTTTGAGAAAAACAGCTTGTAGCTCTATATTCATCTAATTGTAGCTCACAAAAAAGAAACAGACAACCCAAAACAGCAGGTTGATTAACACGCACCGTGTTTATTCAATACAACCCAAATAGTTTTGCAAATCAGGATGATGTCGTAGACAACAGACCACTTATCCTGATAGTCTAGATCCATACGCACAATATCCTCAAAGTCTTTAACTCCTGAGCGTCCGTTGACTTGCCACTCCCCAGTCAAACCGGGTTTGACATTTAAACGCTTCCAGTGAACATCGTTGTAGCGCGCAACTTCATCGGGAGTTGGCGGCCGAGTTCCCACCAAACTCATGTCCCCAACTAACACGTTCCAGAATTGAGGCAACTCGTCCAAGCTCGTGCACCGCAAAAAGCGGCCGACGGGGGTAATTCGCGGGTCATTGTCATTCTTAAAAATGTGACCCTTGGCTTGGTTGGTAACTAGGTGTTTGAGCTGTTCTGCATCCACAACCATCGATCGAAATTTCCAGATTCTGAAATGCCGCCCTTTGAAGCCGCAGCGGACTTGACTGTAAAGCAGCGGGCCCGGACTGTCCAACAGCATCACTAGGGCTACCGGCACTGCCACCGCCGCAGCAATAGCCAGTCCCAGCAACGAGCCCAAAATATCGATCGACCGCTTGACCTTGCTCGTTACGGAGCGGTGAACCTGCTGTTTCGATACACAAACTTTGTAAGTAGGTTTCGGAACAAATAAGGAAAGCATTTCTGATAATACTGATAATTTAGACGCACCCATCACAAATTTCATTTGATTTGTCTCAAGCTGAACCAGATCTCACGTTCATCTTATGAGACTCCCGTAATCTGGAGAAGGTTAACTCCAGGGCTTTGCACAATCTTTAAAAAGCTGCAACACTTTTATAAAGTTTCTGTATATTTCATTTTTGAAAGTATAAATTACGTAAAATTAAGTACATTTACTGAAAAAAGTGAGTTTTTGTTCCCAAAAACCGGGTTTCTACTAGGAATATTCGGAAAAGACAGGGAGGATTCCACTGAGAAACCCGTTTTTTAGCCGTTCACCGATAACTCTCCGTGCGAACATCCCAAGCAATTGTTAATGGCTCTAACAATTTTTGCTGGCTGCTAGAGGCGAGGAGGCCTAAATATTCGCGAACAACAGAGGCGTGTTCGATATTCAAGCGATAACCCCGCGAGACATCTTCAAAGAAAAGCGGCTCGGCCAAAATTGCTTGCCAATCGGGATTTTGCCTCGATTCCTCGGCTAGCAGCATGAAATCTTCCTCCTCCGGCAAAAGTCCCGCCGGCAATTTTCCTGACAAAATCCCCAGAATCCGGGGCTCGCAGGTGCGGGTATTCACGCCTTGGCGTTCCAACAACTGCAAAATTTCCTCAAAGCTGAGAGTTTCCCTGCCCAAAACCTGCATTAATTCCCACAGCAGAAAAAAGTCGCTGTACTGTTGCTGCGGCACATCCAAAATTTGAGGATAGAGAGCCAAACTTGCCAACCCGCAGGCAACTCGACCACTTTTTTGTGAATAATTTGTGCTTTGAAATACAGAAGTTAAGGCAGAATTGTGTTTTTCAGAAATATCTCGATCGACCTCCAATTCCCGATCTTGAACCACGATCGCATTCGGCAGCTTTTGCCGCAACCAGCGGGCGATCGCAGGCCAAGCACCCATCCCCCCAGTACAAATCGCCTGATTGATTCCCGCCGGCGACATTCCCGCACGGCTGAGCAAAGCATTCAATTCACGATTCAACTGCTGTACAAAAGGCACTAAAACCAAACTTTCCAAATCTCTACGCTTCACATCCCAATGCTGCTGGCCAATATCCAAAACAAAACTTTCTTGATGTTGCAAAATAACTTTCAAATGCCTTGCAGCTTCTAACAATTGCAGGCCAAAAGCAGAACCTTGCAACCGCTGCTGCAATTGATAGCGACTCGGTAAATCTGGATGCCCGGGACGAGGCAAATCGATCGACATTCCCCAAGTTTCATTTTTAGCCAACAACTGACAGATAATATCCTGATCGAAAGCATTGCCAGCCGCATCAAAACTTTGGCAAGTAAAATCTGCACGAGTTAAATCTTGAAGATTGGACGGGAGTTCAACTACAGCTAATTCCACTGTCACCGCCCCCGCATTCAGAATCAAAGTTCCCCCGCTAAAAGACGAAGCATTTAGAGTTAGCGGTGCAGCTTCTGCGAGTTCGTTCTTAATAGAATCGGGCGCCGAAGATTGCACTTCTGTGGGATTTTTCACAGGAGTTACAGCAGCAACCAAAGTGGCGATCGCATCTTCTACTACAAAGATTTGCGAACTAGAAGCCACTAGATCCGCGCCCAAAACAGCCTCCCGGAGATTAAACCGATAAGCCTCCGACCAGCCGGCCGGAGTCCCCAAAATCACACCCTGCAAGTTTAAAAGCGCCGCATCCAGAGTTTCTGGCGTCAGTCCCGAAGCTTTACAGATTAAATTAGAAACTGGCAATAGAGCAAAATTCGCCACCATTGCAGAATCCAAAACTTCCCCCTGCTTCCTCCGATTCAAAGTAGCCAGCAGCGCCCGCACACCGTGCAGCGGTAGGGCGATCGACAAAGCCCGATTTGACGACCACTGCAACAGCGGTTCGTACATCCCAGCAGTTGCGCGCTGATAAGGAATGCTGACTTTTAAAGGCAATTTAAAATTTTGCAGTAAAAATTCTCCCGCAGGCAAATCCAACTGCCGGCATCCCACCGACTTGACTGTCACTTGGGGGCCTGTGTCGCCTGGGGCTGTTTCCTGCATCAGGGCCACCGAGGGAATCCGAAAGCTCGCGCTCGCTGCGGAGCCCTCAGCCTGCGGTGTTTCCCAGTAAATCGGGTGCAATTGGCCGCTGGCGCGATCGAGCAAAGCGGCCGACAGCCCGCTGGAACCGAAATCAATGCCCAAATACCAGCGAGAATTCGGGCGTTTTTGGGATTGAGAGGATGAAGGGGCGATCGCACCTGGAACAGAATGGGCCGCCGACTTTTGCTGCTGTGGAACAGCAAACTCGCTAGACTCGGTTATCCCCTCAACAACTCCGGCTTTACTCTCTGTCGAAATTAGGTTTTTTTTTTACTTTGTGGAGCACTCGATCCGAGTTCGTTGGTTTCCGCAGTTTGAGCCTCTTCTCGATCCGTCTCGTTCAAACTCGACAAAATCTCGTCTAGCGTCAAATTCGACTCGTCTTCCTCAGCAAACAAATCATCCTCAAGTTCGTCTTCTAAAACAAAGGGTTCATCATCAGATGAGAGTTCCAACACATCGGAGAACAAATCCTCCAGCGAGCCTAGTTCTTCCTCTCCCGCCTCCGCAAAGGGATTTTCTGCACCGCCCGAGGGGGAATTCGCCGAAAAATCTAAGCTGTTAACCGCACTTGAATTCGATCGCCCGGATCTACTGTTGTCCAATCCCTCCAGATTGTAGAGGTCTGTCTCCAACAGTTCCAGAGTATTAACGTCCAAATTTAGAGCTCGATCGAGGTCATCTTCTAATGCCTGAACCGGCAGCAAATCCTCGTCCGGCGAAGCTTGGATGTACGCATCATCGAGCCCCTGGGACGATGTTCCAAACTCGCCAGTTTGAACATCGCGGGCACTCGGCACGCGCCCGCCACTGGGTTGGTTCTGTCTAATTTCAGCAAGCACGCTCAAAGTCGGCGCCTCCGGCTCTGCTGGCGATGGAGACAAAGCATCTGTGTCGAAACGATCGCCTAGGTTTTGAGTCGTTTCTAGATTTTCTCGATCGTCCAAGTCAAGTTGCGCCTCGATCTCCCTTAGGGCTGGCGGTTCTGAAACTGGACGTACTGTTGGAGCGATCTCCCTTAGGGCTGGCGGTTCTGAAACTGGAGGTAGTGTTGCAACTTTCGGTTCCAATAAATCTTCAGTATCTAAAGTTAGATCGTCTACAGAATTACCGATTACGAATTCTGACTCTTCACTTGCTAGAAAATCTTCCAGCGATTCCCCTTCATCCAGCAGATTTACAAACAAATCTTCGGCATTATTTATTGGTTCTGCTGTTTCATACTCTGCCGCCGTTTTAGATTGTGACGCTGCCATTTCGGCTGCCATTTCAGTATTTTCGATCGTGAAATCTTCGAGTTCTAATTCGATTTCAGCGACCGATTCTCCTACGAACAAACTCGCGTACAAATCTTCAACTTTTTCGCCATTTTCTGCTAATATATCTTCCGATTCAGCGTCGATCAACTGAGTTGCAAGTCGAGGTATTGCCGGTGCTGAACCGGACAAATTATCTTCCAAGTCATGGAGCGAGATTGGGGGTTCAAAGCGATCGCGATCGCGATCCCGCCTCAACTGTTTGAATTGTGGAGAAATTTCAGTACCCGCGTAGGGCAATCTGTCTTGTGCTCCGAGTTCGCCGCTGCGATCTTCACTTTCTTCGGCAGCGGCAAGGGGATCGATCGCAGTATTTGAGAGGGCGCTCGTGGCACCAGAGCGATCGGCAGCGGTTGGGGTGGCAGTTTCGAGATTGGCCCGGGCGATCGGCTGCTGCACGTAAGAAGACGCTTCTCGTCCCAACTGTGCGACCAAGTGGTTGACAAAAGCCGCGAACATTGCCTCGCTCTGCTGGCTCAAACCATACATATTTTCGAGTCCTTGGGACAAGGAAACTTGATAGGTTTGCAGATTTGCTTCCAAAGCCTCGAACACGATACCCATCGTAGAATCGAGCCTCATCAGCAGACTGTCAGCACTAGCTTGGAACCGTTGCATTTGCTCCAATCTCTGAGCGGGTGTCAGCAGCGGGTATTCTTCTGAAGTTTGTGGGTTAAGTGTGACATCAAGAGCCGGTTGCTCATCAGGTGCACTGCCCAAATAGTAAGGTGCTGCACTGCTTGGCAATAACTGATTTTCTAGGCTGCCGAGAATTTGGGAGAAATCGCGCTCCAAGGTTTCTTCCAAGCGGGCAGTCAGTACCTGCAAGAATTCAGAAATGATTTGCTGTTGGTTTGCTTGTTGCTGAGCTAGGGATTGTTGTTGCTGCCGTTTTGCTTCTAGCTGTTTGATTTCTTGAATTAGAGCTTGCTGCTCTTGTCGCAGAGCTTCTATGTCTTCTTGGAGCGGCCCCGTCAGGCTTGAACGCAGGTTGCTGATTTCTCCGGTTACGGCAAGCATGATTTGATCTGCTGCTGAGGGGCGATCGGCCACCAGTGGCAGTTTAGGGACTGGAACTGGTTGCGGGCGGACATTTGGGCCGGAGGGCCCCTTGCGGATCGCTAGTTTTGAGTCTGGGGAAACCAGATAAGCGCGAACTCGCTCTAACAGTTGGCGCTGGTGGACAGTATCGATCGAACCCGTCCAAGGCAAGCGGGGGGCGGGCTTGCTGAGTACCTCGTCAATCTCAGCAATTAGTGCTTGAATTTTGTACTTCTGAGAATTCAAGGGCGGAACCTCTGGGAATGCGGCTAGGGAGAAACTTTTTTGAAAAAAGACTCAAGTCAGGCGGCAGCTATGCCAATACATAGAATAATCTGAATGCGAGTTCGTCAATAATTTACTAATATTTTATGACAATTGTAAATTAACCTTTGGTCTTCGGATGACTCCTATTGCATATAATATGTTAGCCGGTACTTCCGCATCAAATGCCCGCTTCTATCGACTGCAAGTGCTTTCAAATTCTGTGGCTGCTTTCGAGTCTCCCAGGCACTGCGGGGCTGATTGCTTACAGGATAGTGGCGATCGCACTCTTGTTCTGCCCCCACCCGCCGTGCAGGGCCCGCCGCACCCGTCACCCCGAGTTTGGGGCGGTGGCGGCGCGCCACTCTCTCGATCTTTCACAGACAACAGAAAAAACCTCAAACAATTGGCGATACCAGTTTCAAAAAAGAATGCAACTGTATGCCCGTGCCCCAAACTCATATCCAGTAACTCATTCCCAATTCTTCAATTCTGCAATTCTGCAATTGTGCAATTCTTCAATCTTATGGTTTGGGATGCCGGGATTCGGGATTGTCCCCGTGCAGTCTTGGTGAGCAACCTTTTATAATAGCCTTTTATATGTATTCATGGCTAGAGATTAATGGTACAATAATCTCGGGGTAGCAGAAAAGGTTGTGGGGAACTGCGTCGGTTTCGCTTGCTAGGATACGAGTGTCAACCTTTAGGCTCGGAATGCCTGTAGATTTTCATGATAGTGCTGAGATTTGACAGGTTCCAGGCAGTTGCAGTCGGATTGGGTCGCTGTCTGGCCGGTGTGCGGACTTGTGCTGGTTCCCTGTGCCGATCGACTGCGCGGCCCGCTGACAACAAATCTCTCAGCAGTGTTAAGCTTGTCTTCGCGAAGTGCTTGTCTTAGGTAATTCGATCGGCACTCTTGAGCTTGCCACGTTGCTAAATTTTTGTTAATAAAATTTGCTCAGTGGTATGTATCTTAAAAATTATGGTATGGTGTTTGGTTTCTAGCTCCCAATCAGAGCTTGAGGCTATTAATTCCCATATTCGACCGAGGGACCCCAAAACTTGAGAGGTAAAATTTCCGATTAGAGATACTTGAATTTAAAATCTTGAATCTCAAATCGAATGACTCGGCTGCAAGCTATTTCTAACTGCCCAGCGCAGCTCAAGCGCATAAATTAAAATGATGGCCTCATGGAAGACCGCTTTAACACCCGAGATCCGCAGTCCAATATAAATCAATTGATAGTTTCTACTCCTTTTTTTGCAGGCTTGCCCGATCCTGTAATTGAGAGAGCAACTGTCCACATCGTTACCCGCAGTCATCCGTCAAATCAAGTGATTTTACTAGAAAATGACTGGGGCACATCCGTGTATTTTATATTGGATGGTTGGGTGAAAATTCGCACCTACAACCTAGACGGAAAAGAAGTAACACTGAATATTTTAGGGAAAGGAGAACTGTTTGGGGAAATGGCCGCGATCGAAGAAACACCGCGATCGACAGATGTCATCACCCTAGCCCCGACACTGATCGGTAATATGCCAGCTCAGGATTTTGTGCAGCTCATTCATACCGAGCCCCTCGCAGGCATTAGGCTAGCTCAACTGATGGCCCGCCGCCTGCGGCAAGTCAACCGTCGCCTGCGTTTGCGAGAGTCGGACAGTACCTCGCGAGTAGCAGATATTCTATTATTTTTGGCAGAAGGGCAGGGAAAAATCATGTCAACAGGAGGTACAGAAATTCCCAACCTGCCACACAGAGAATTAAGCAGCCTCAGCGGGCTGGCTAGGGAAACAGTAACGCGAGTGCTCAGCAAGCTGGAAAAAAAAGGAACTATTCAGCGCGAACGTGACGTTTTGTGCATTCCCGACCTCCACGCATTGGAACGCCTGTTAGTCTAGAAGTATCAGAGATTGCCAATTTGAATTAGATTTAAAAGCACTCTCTGTTAACGGATCTTGATGATTTCCCACCGGAGGTAAAGCTGTGAGTTTTAAGAAAATTTTCGCCGCCGTAGATGATTCTGAACTCGGGCACCGCGTCTTCAGTCAAGCCTTAGAATTAGCTCTGATCGATCGCGCCCAGATGATGCTATTTCACTGCGTTACTGTCAACACGCTGGGCGAGACGGCAGTCCCAATTCCGGTAGATTTGGGCATGAATGTCGAGTTAATGGATCAAGCTTATCAAGCTCAACGTTTGTCTCTGGAAAGGCAGGTAAAACAGGCTGAGGGTTTGCTGAAAAATTACTGCGAAGCCGCAGCCAAAGAAGGATTGGAGGTGGAATTTGACTGCCAAATGGACGGCGATCCGGGGCATTGTGTCTGTGAATACGCCCAAAATTGGGGCGCAGATTTAATAATAGTGGGGAGGCGCGGCCGCACGGGCTTCACAGAAGCTTTCCTCGGTAGTGTGAGCAATTATGTAGTTCACCACGCATCTTGTTCGGTTTTTGTAATTCAGGAAGTCAAAGCCCAAAAATGATGCTGCTGAAAATTTTTGCTGAGAAAATCCATCTAAAATAAGACTTGCGTTCGTACTTAAGCCCGGTTTCTGCGAGCAATATTAAATTTGGGGGCGAGGAATCGAAACAGTGAAACCGGGAATCAACTGTAGATTGCACAAGTCCCCTAAAATCGGGAATCAGGAATCGGGAATCGGGAATCGGGAATCGGGAATCGGGAATCGGGAATCGGGAATCGGGAATCGGGAATCGGGAATCG
>NZ_JAUBUN010000038.1:47774-73169 GCF_036702665.1 Microcoleus sp. Aus8_D2 | reverse complement strand
GTTAAAAGCCCAAACAACCAACAAAAAACCCTCTAGCTCTAGCTCCCCCCCTTGCTAAGGGGGGGCTGGGGGGGTTAAAAGCCCAAACAACAACGAAAAACCCTCTAGCTCTAGCTCCCCCCCTTGCCAAGGGGGGGCTGGGGGGGTTAAAAGCCCAAACAACCAACAAAAAACCCTCTAGCTCTAGCTCCCCCCCTTGCCAAGGGGGGGCTGGGGGGGGGTTAAAAGGCCAAACAACAACGAAAAAACCAAACAAAACAATGACAAAACTTTACAACAAAACCTCAGAAAAACTCAAGCGACAGCGACTTCGCAGAGAAATGACCAAAGCAGAAAAACGTCTCTGGGAAAAAATCAAAAGCAGACAGCTTGAGAATTGTAAATTTCGCAGACAGTACAGCGTAGCAGAATTTGTGATTGATTTCTACTCACCAGAAATCAAGCTAGCACTAGAAGTTGACGGTGATAGTCATTTTGAAGAAGGTGCTGTAGAATATGATGTGGCAAGACAAGAATTTATTGAATCAGCAAGAATTAATTTTTTGAGGTTTACAAATGATGATGTTTATCATAATTTGGATGGGGTTCTAGATGCGATCGTAGATGGGATTAAATCGCTGAGAACATTAGGTGTTTTACCCCCCCCAGCCCCCCCTTGCTAAGGGGGGGAGCAAGATCGGACAACGACAAACACCGCTCTAATATTAGATCAAATTTGTCTCACGATAGGCATTCGCGGCGGTGCTGTTTTCCACATCAAATCTATTTCTTGCGGTGTCAATCCGTAAGCTTGATTAATTAAGTCGGATAAACGGTGTTCGAGTCTCAACGCTTCAGCTTTGGAAGATTGAATGGGCGGTGCATATTCATTATAAGTTTCGCGGACTGCTTTTAGTCCAGCCACGCCGAGAGGATCGGAGGATTTAGTTTTCGGCATTCGCTTTCTGATTTCTGCTACAAACTCCTCAAAGGATAGACTAGAAAAGTCTTCGAGTTTTTGTCCGAGTTTATCAATTTTATAAGTGATTTCCAGCCATTGCAAGACATCTCGATGAGTTTCTTGATTAGTTTTAGCGATTTCAATTAAACGCCTGACAATTAATTCCACTTCGGCACGAATTGAGTCAGTTGGTGGTGCGATGGGCAGCTTTTCCATCAATTCGCCAACGGGACTCAGCGCTTCATCTTTCATGTGCGGTAAATACCGCCAATTGTGCCACCACATGAGTGCTGAATTAAGCACTCCCAAGATATACAATTCAGATATCGGAATAATGAAAGCTTTATTGTTGGTCAAATAACCCTCATTATCATAGCTATATGCTGGATGAAATTGAATTTCCTGATAGATAAGTTTAGGCTGTTGAAATAGGTTACAAAAAGATGGCGATGCTTGCCACTGCCACCATAATTGTTTGCCGGCTCTTGCTTCTAACTTAGTTCTATATTTTTCCAGATGAGATTTTATCGTAGGATAGTTTTCTATCTCAATATCTCTATGAGCGAAGATGATCCAAACTTCATCCCATTGAGGATACCAGCGTTTAATATCCTGACCTCGCAATAAGGGCTTGATAATTTCAGCGGATTTAGGGTCAGCTTTAACTATACTGTTTTTAGTAGCTTCATCAATCAAAAAAGCTTCGTTAAATCCTGTTTTTATGCCATACAAAGGCTTAACCCCTGCAAAATCTTTAAGCGGAACTCCCACTCGTTGAATTTTCTGCATCAACTCATCAACAGCAGGAGGTTCCAAACTCCAAGCACTCGCAGTAAAACGCGATCTAGAAATTTGATAACCCTGTTCTTGAACGTATTGTGTAAGATTGATATTAGCAATATCCTCACGCGGAACCGGACAAACAATCACAGACGAATTAGGTTCAAATTTACTTCGCTCAATCTCGCTTTTTGTTTCAGAGATAGATGGAGATAGGTGAGGTTTTCTGACGGCGACAATACAAGGAAAAGTATCAGCATCCTCAAAAATTGGCGCGTGTCCGAAATCAATAATTTGCTCTAGTAAACCTTGACTGGCAAAAAACTTGCGTAGAGGTTCGCCGTATCCCGATCGCAGCCATTTATTTGTCACAATATAGGAAAGCACGCCCCCCGGCTTGAGAATCTTTAACGCGAGTTCGTAAAAGTAAGTATAAAGGTCTGCTACGCCGTTATATGATTCATAATTTGCTTGCAAGTATGGTTTAATTGGAGACAGCAACTCCTGCCGGACGTAGGGCGGATTGCCAATGACAACATCAAAACCGCCACCAGCAAAAATATCGGGAAATTCAGCTTGCCAATCAAACGCTCTATCTGCTACATTTGAGTCGGCTACGATCGAGTTTCCCGCTTTAATATTATCATCCAAATAAGTCAGGGTTTTACCAGCTTGGGCCGTCTTCAACCACAGGGAAAGTTTGGTTATTTCCGCCGATTCCGACAGCAAATCTACGCCGTATAGGTTGTTGCTTAAAATAGTTCGATCGAATTCAAGCGAGTTGCGATTTGGCTGACATCCCAAAGCATTCAATTCTCGATCGACTCTTTCGTACTGCTGCATCAAATAATCAAAAGCCGCAATCAAAAAAGCTCCCGAACCGCAGGCCGGATCGATGACTCGCGTTTTTTGCAACACCTCATCTCGATACGCTTTCCAAAACTTAATTGCAGTTTTCTTGGGCGGCTGAACCGACACTTCAGCAGCTTCGCCAATTAGGAACAAATCGCGCAATTCTTGCTCTCGCCGTTGCAAATAGCCACCGAGAGAAACCTCAACAATATACTGAGTAATAAAAGCTGGCGTGTAAAACACACCTTGAGTTTTCCGCTTGCCTTTTTTGCGCTCGTATTCCTGTCCGGCACTTTCAGCATTTAACTCTTCCAAATCCGTCACTGACTGCTCGAAGATATGCCCCAAAATATCGACGGAAACTTCGGTATCAAAATCAAATCTGGTCAGCTTATTAAGCAGACTGCATAAGGGATTGGGTACAGTCAATTGTGCGTCTAAAATTGGGTCAAATTTAAATAAACCGCCGTTGTATCCCGGTACAGGAGGGTCATCATTTCCCACATCGACCCAGCGAAAGACTGATTGATAATTTTCCCAAATTAATCTAGGATTGTATTGGTCTTTGTGGTCGTGAGCGTTGCTGAGGGTTTTTGGTGGTAGCAACCCTTTATCTTCACAAAAAGCAATGAATAAAACGCGGTCTAAAGTTTTTTGAGCTTTTTCGATGAGTATGCGATCGCGATTGGGGATATCCGGCGGCCCCGTAAAGCGAAAATGCTTGACGAGAGCGAGTCGAATTGCTTTGTATTCTTCATATAATTTATTAGTAATTTCCTCTTGAGCTTCGTCAGAGTCTTTTAACAGTCTGTCGATCGCAGAAACTGTTTGAGCTTGATTTGAGGGAGGCAAAAAATTGCGGCGGCAAAGCAGAAAGTAAAACCGCTTAAAAGCTTCAATATCCGCCAAGTCAGTCAGAAAAAATTGTTCGTAATAAGCGGGAGTTTTATTGGTATGATAAAGTCGCAACTCTCGATAATTCGAGACGATAATCCAGCGACAATCTGGTGTATAATTAGCGTAGCGCCAACCTTGGTCAACTGCTGATTCCGATCGCCCTGGTGCGGGACGGTCTAAATCATTTTTCGCTCCCTTGAGTTCGATCGGAGCCACAACTTTACCTTGCAGCTTAACTTTGCCTTGAGGATTGTCAGCGGTCGTAAAAAAGCCGATCGCCCCGTCAGCAGAACCGCCGCCATCAGATATCGTTTGTTCCGCGTTAATTTCCCAAGCTTTCCCCGCACCTTGAATTACCGAGCAATATCCCAACACATCCTGAAAAATATCATTAATAAAACTGCCGTGCAGCGAAACTTCTTTAACTTCGTCTAACGTGCCTGTTTTAAGTGCAGCAATCCACGTTCCCAATTTTTGGCGGCGCACTTCCATATCTTGCGGAAAGCTAAAAGCACGCAAAGCTGTGTTGAGTGTTTTGCTGTGAAAAAGGGCACGAGTAGAGCGATTTGTCATCTTTTAAAAGCAGATTAATTAAGTTAAGTTAATTTTACAGCATCTAAGTGCAATAGCGGCTCAGACCTTCTGCCTCCCATCCAGTTAAACTCAAAACGGGCGATCGCGCAGCGGGAATTTTCACTGCTGTGAAAGCGTAATTTTGCGGCAAGTTAAATAATCACATTCATTGTACCGGACGTAACCCATTAGGTACACATTTACTTAGTCAAGAGCCTCTGACACGATTGTCTAGACGGACAGGCTGCACGCACAGGTAGGATGGGAAAAGCAGGCAAAGCTCTCAGGCAAGTGTTGGAAATTTACGGCATTAGCCAGAATAAACTCGCAGTCGCCCTGGGAATTGAACGGGGCAGCGTTTACCGTTGGGTACACGAAATCAGAGATCCGACAGCAGAAACAGTGAGGGAGATTGTGAAGACTCTTCAAGCAATTGAGCCTCCGGCTGCGTCCAAGTTTATCGAGTTATATCTGGGCGACTTCATTGAGGAGAAGGAACAGCCTTAGATGGTGGGGACTCTTCAGCAATTCTTGATAAATAGTCCTGGACGCACGGGTAGTCAGAAACCGGGTTTTTTCCGAAATCTTTGGTTGTTACCCACAGATTAGATAAAAACCCGGTTTCTTTGGCTCGATGCGTAACTCCTGTTAGTTAAACTGGAGTATAATTTTTAACCGCATCACTCTTGAGGAATTCTTGATAAGCTGATTCATCTCCAAAAGAGTCGATCGCAATTTTAGCTTTTGGCATTCTCCCATCCAGTTATACTCAAAACGGGCGATCGTCTTCGTTGGCGTAGCCCCCGTAGGGGCGGACAACGCTTGCGCACCTACCGATCGCAAACGCCCGCTTCCCCGGTGCGATCGCACAACCGCCCCTACAAAGCTGAGCTAACTCTCATTTAGTTTGCATATTGTAATTATTAAGAAAACCTATACTTTTTATTGATGACTTTCCGTTGCTCCCCATCCGTTTAACATCAATACTTAAATACATATGAGCTTCTCTGCACTCCGCGAAAAGTTTTGTTACAATAGTTAAGCTGTTACAAATCGTAACTTATGCTGGTTTCTATTTTAATAATTGACGTTGCCCTCGTTGCCTGGTCATTGCATCTAATGCAAGAGGCGATCGCGCAACGGGAATTTTCACTAATCCTAGCCGGCACCCTAGTTGCGGTTTCAGCCGCCGCCCTGCTAGTCGTCTACTTCCTCATGGGGTCTTGTTTGAGCCATTTAACCGAAATATCCCAGCACACTTACTAGATCGTAGTAGCGATCGACAATTGGAAAGAAGTGAGGAGAATTTTTTTGACAAAAAGCCGAAAGCCTTGCCAATCCAAGGCTAAAAACTAATTTTACAAAAAGGCTTGACAAATATTGGTCAGTTAAGGCATGATAAAGAGCGCGAAAAGAAAGGGGAATTAGCTCAGTTGGTAGAGCACTACAATGGCATTGTAGGGGTCAGCGGTTCGAGCCCGCTATTCTCCATAAACAAGACTAGATAAAACTATATTGATCAGTCGTGTCAACTTAGCATCAAATGTAGCACAGGTATGCTGTCTGACGATTAGGCTCAGATCCCCCCTTAGCTTGCCCCCTACTCCCCCTTAAGAAGGGGGGAATCGGAAGTGGCTCAAAGTCAACCCCTACTCCCCTTCTTAAGGGGGATTTAGGGGGAAGAAGCCTCTGCGATCAACGAGAGATACAAAAGTTTTTAAGCTGAAGTTGACACGACGAAAGGCAGTGTCGTGTCCATAAATTCGATCGCGCCCACACCACAAAAACCAACTTTCCCGTAAAATCAAAACAGAGTCTACCCGCAACCAAAGCGCTACCTGTGGCAAAGTCAACTGAACCCAACAATCCAGAGAGGCCGAGTCAGCTTGCGCGATCGCCTCTGTACGAACTATCATTACAGCTCAAAGGTCGAATGGTGCCCTTTTCCGGGTGGGAGATGGCCGTACAGTACGCAGGTATCAGCAGCGAACACCAAGCAGTACGCCAGCAAGCAGGAATGTTCGACATATCCCACATGGGAAAATTCTGCTTGAGAGGGAAACAAGTAATAGAAAAATTTCAACCCTTAGTACCCTCAGACTTAAGCCGCTTGCAACCAGGTCAAGCTCAATATACAGTCTTACTAAATGACAAAGGCTGCATCTTAGACGACATTATTTTCTACAGCCAAGAACCAGACGCTACCACTGGCGAAGAACGTGCAGCAATCATTGTCAACGCCGCCACTCGCATCACAGACCAAGCCTGGATTCTCGCCCACTTAGACTTGAGCGAACTGACTTTTACTGACATCTCCGAAGACCAAGTTTTAATCGCAATTCAAGGCCCGGAAGCAGTTAAATATCTTCAGCCTTTTGTCGAAGACAACCTCGCACCAATTAAGGCATTCGGACACTTAGAAACCAAGCTGTTGGGACAGCAAAGTTTTATCGCCAGAACAGGTTATACCGGCGAAGATGGATTTGAAATCATGGTGGATATAGAAACCGGAAAAAAAATCTGGCAAAAATTCCTAGATGCTGGCGTTGTTCCCTGCGGTTTGGGTGCGAGAGATACCTTGCGTTTAGAAGCAGCGATGGCACTTTACGGTCAAGATATTGACGACAATACCACACCTTTAGAGGCTGGATTGGGTTGGGTAGTTCACCTCGATAGCAAAGGCGATTTTATTGGGCGCGAGGTTTTGGAACAGCAGAAAGCCACGGGAGTATCGAAGCGGTTGGTAGGGTTGGAAATGCAGGGGCGGCATATTGCGCGCCACGGCTATCCGGTAATATTTGACAGCGAAACAGTAGGAGAAGTTACTAGCGGTACTTTATCGCCTACATTGAATCGGGCGGTAGCCCTCGCGGTTGTTCCGGCAAAATTAGCTAAAATCGGCCAGCAGTTAGAAGTGGAAATTCGCGGGAAAAATTACCCGGCGACGGTGGTTAAAAAGCCATTTTATCGAGCGCAAAATCGACCCAATTAAATAAGGTTCGATCGTTCGGACTTCAGTCCTCTTCCGGTATCTAAAGAAGGACTGAAGTCCGAACGATCAAACCTTATTTTTAAGGTTCGCAGTCAGGACTTTAGTCCTCTCCCCTTATCTAAAGAAGGACTGAAGTCCGAACGATCAAACCTTATTTTTAAGGCTCGCAGTCAGGACTTTAGTCCTCTCCCCTTAGACTTATATAACAATCCTAAATAAGTTGTGGAATGGGCCGGAGAACCCGTCCAGCGTCAAAGCCTGAACCACGTTCATAACTGACTTGAGATTGCTATATATTATTGACGAATGGAAACTATACTTTTTTACGGTGAGGAATTGACATGACACTAACATACCCCGATGACTTGAAATACCTAGACACTCACGAATACATCCGACTCGAAGGGGAAATAGCCACTATCGGTATTAGCGCCTTTGCGGTTGACCAACTCGGCGATATCGTGTTTCTAGATTTACCCGAAGTGGGTGCGGGGTTGCAAAAGGGCGAAGCTTTCGGTACAGTTGAGTCAGTGAAAGCCGTTGAAGATTTGAAAGCGCCTGTGACCGGTATAGTCGTAGAACGCAATGATGCCATTATAGAGTCTCCCGAAAATTTGGCCGAAGACCCCTATGGCGCTGGGTGGCTGCTGAAAGTGCGCGTTGACAACGCCAGCTACGCCGATGATGCTTTGTCTGTCGGAGAATATCGCAAAATGGTGGAAGGGGAATAGGGCATGGGGCTCCGTGGGCATGGGGCTCCGTATGGGGTTCCTTGATTCTTCCACAATCGGCCAGGGGTTGAAACCCACGGGGCTTTTAGCACAAGTCGTCTAAAGACGACTGATACCAAATCCGACTTCAATACCCCTTTGATCTCTTCGTCAGCTAAAGCAGACTTCGCTTGACTCGCTTTGCGGTTTCAACCACCGACTTTAATCTACAGTCGGCGACCGACGACTTCTGCTATGAGACAGGGGTTGAAACCCCTGTCGGACTGTCGGATTGTCGGATTGTCGGACTGTCGGATTGTCGGATTGTCGGACTGTCGGACTGTCGGATTGTCGGATTGTCGGATTGTCGGACTTTCATAGACACAGAAAATCTCCCTTCTTCCTTTGCGAAATGTTACAAAGTAATAAGAAATCCATTCAGGAGAATCAGCCTTGGTACTCTACAGCCCGCAACTTGAACCCAGCCAACAACAAAACCTTTCTCCCATCGATGGTTTTGCGGCGCGACACATTGGCCCGACACCCACCGAAATCCAGCAAATGCTCGATGTTTTGGGTATTTCCAGCCTCGATGAGTTGATTGACAAAACGGTTCCAGTGGCGATTCGCATGAATCAACCCCTACAACTTCCCGCGGCCAAAAGCGAGTACAGCGCTTTAGCGGAATTGAAAGAAATTGCTGCTAAAAATCACGTATTTCGATCGTACATCGGGACAGGATATCACAACTGCATCACACCCCCAGTCATCGGGCGCAACATCCTCGAAAATCCCGGCTGGTATACAGCTTACACTCCTTACCAAGCCGAAATTGCCCAAGGGCGATTAGAAGCTTTGCTGAACTTCCAAACCATGATAATCGAGCTCACGGGTTTGGAAATTGCCAATGCTTCTTTGCTGGATGAAGGGACTGCGGCGGCGGAAGCGATGGCGGTGAGTTACGGCGCTAGCAAGAATAAGGCAAAAGCGTTTTTTGTCTCGCAAGATTGTCACCCTCAAACCATCGAAGTGGTGCAAACTCGCGCTAAACCGCTGGGAATTGAAGTGATTGTCGGCGACCATGAAAGCTTTGAGTGCGATCGTACTATCTTCGGTGCACTCCTGCAATACCCAGCCACCGATGGCGCAATTTACGACTATACCGATTTTATTCGATCGGCACATCAAGCCGGCGCCTTAGTCACAGTAGCCGCCGATATTTTGAGCCTTTGCGTACTCACACCCCCAGGCGAATTCGGCGCAGACATAGCCGTAGGAAGCACCCAGCGCTTCGGAGTGCCGATGGGATTCGGAGGGCCCCACGCAGCCTATTTCGCCACCAGAGAAGAGTTTAAACGGCAAGTTCCGGGGCGAATTGTCGGCGTTTCTAAAGATGCTAACGGCAAATCTGCTTTACGTTTAGCCTTGCAAACTCGCGAACAGCACATCCGCCGCGAAAAAGCAACTAGCAATATTTGTACTGCCCAAGTTTTGCTAGCAGTGATGGCGAGTATGTATGCTGTTTATCACGGCCCGTCTGGACTCCAAGCAATTGCCGAACAAGTACGCAGTTTAACCGCAATTTTAGCATCAGGTCTTGCCAGCTTTGGATACAACATTGGCGATCGACCTTTCTTCGATACTCTCCGGGTAGAATTGGGAGATAAACCGCTATCGGAAGTTCTACAAGCCGCTCAAAATCGCCACATTAATCTGCGGGTGTTCGATGAAACAACCGTGGGGATTACTCTGGATGAAACTGTCACGGCGGAAGATGTCAAAGAGTTGTGGAAAATTTTTGCACGGGAGGAGGATTATATCAGGGCTGACGGGGAGAATTCTCTGAGGGTTCCGCTGAATGCAGACGCTTTCACTTCCTATATGATGTTACCTGAGTTTTGCGATCGCACCAGCAGCTATCTCACCCATCCAGTTTTCAACAGCTACCACTCCGAAACCGAACTGTTGCGGTACTTGCACCGTTTAGAAACCAAGGATTTATCGCTAAATACATCGATGATTCCCTTGGGTTCCTGTACGATGAAATTGAATGCAACAGCCGAGATGGTTCCCGTGACTTGGGCAGAATTTGGTAACATACATCCCTTTGCACCGCGCAACCAAACTCGCGGCTATCAAATGATGTTCGTCCAACTCGAACAGTGGCTGGCAGAAATCACCGGTTTTGCCGGAATTTCCTTGCAACCAAACGCTGGTTCCCAGGGCGAATATGCGGGATTGTTAGTAATTCACCAATACCACGAACACCGAGGCGAATCTCACCGCAATATCTGTTTGATTCCCCAGTCAGCCCACGGTACAAATCCAGCTAGCGCGGTAATGGCTGGGATGAAAGTAGTTGCTGTCGAGTGCGATTCCCAGGGGAATATTGATGTCGCCGACTTGCAGAAAAAAGCCGAAAAGCACAAAAATGAACTCGCTGCTTTGATGGTAACATATCCGTCTACCCACGGTGTGTTTGAGTCAGAAATTAAAGAAATTTGCGAGATTGTCCACAACTGCGGCGGACAAGTTTATATGGACGGCGCCAATATGAATGCTCAAGTTGGTTTGTGCCGTCCCGGTGATTTTGGTGCCGATGTTTGTCACCTAAATTTGCACAAAACTTTCTGTATTCCTCACGGTGGTGGCGGGCCAGGAATGGGGCCGATTGGGGTGATGTCTCATTTAGTGCCTTTCTTACCTGATGTTTCGGGAGATCCCCCCCAGCCCCCCTTAACAAGGGGGGGGCAAGAGTTGGGCAGTCAATCGATAGAGTCCTCAACAAATGTGGAGAAAGATTGCAATTCTATAGGTGCTGTTTCGGCGGCACCTTGGGGAAGTGCTAGCATTTTGACTATTTCTTGGATGTACATTCGGATGATGGGAGGAGTGGGTTTAACTGAGGCGACGAAAGTTGCAATTCTTAATGCTAATTACATGGCAAAACGGTTAGAATCCTATTATCCGGTTTTGTACAAAGGGAAATCGGGTTTGGTAGCGCACGAGTGCATTCTGGATTTGCGACTTCTCAAGAAAACCGCAGGGATTGAAGTCGATGATATCGCCAAACGCTTGATGGATTACGGTTATCACGCGCCGACAGTTTCTTGGCCTGTCGCCGGTACAGTAATGGTGGAACCGACGGAAAGCGAATCGAAGCAGGAATTAGACCGTTTCTGCGATGCAATGATTGCGATTCGTGGAGAAATTGCCGAGATTGAAAATGGCAATGTAGACGCGCAAAATAACGTGTTGAAAAATGCGCCGCACACCGCAGAATCTCTGATGGTTGATGAGTGGAATCGTCCTTATACTCGCGCGCAAGCTGCGTATCCGACAGCTTGGACTCGCGAACATAAGTTTTGGCCTGCGGTGGGCCGGATAGATAATGCGTTTGGCGATCGTAATTTTGTCTGTTCTTGTCTGCCAATGGAAGCTTACACTTAAGGTTGCAATCCATGTAAATCTCGTTTTTCTCCGAGTCTAGATCCCCCTCGCATCAAGAAAGGTTGTAGGGGGACGAAAGAGAACGCTTCCAATTCCCCCATTGTAGGGGCGGTGGATGGTGCGTGCGTGCCCTCTTGGCGCCGGGGGGATCTCCGGGTTTTATGCTGAGTCTAGATCCCCCTCGCATCAAGAAAGGTTGTAGGGGGACGAAAGAGAACGCTTCCAGTTCCCCCCTTCTTCAGGGGGGATAGGGGGGATCTCGGGGTTTGATAGATGCTGAAATCCACCCCACGAAAGACCTCAAGAAACCGGGTTTTTGCGACAATACCTAACTAAAACCCAAAATCTCGGAAAAAACCCGGTTTCTCAACACCCCACGAAAGCTCTCAACCAAAAATTCCCCCATCTCAGCTACAATCAAAACCATCCTCTCCATCCCCACATACCCGCCATGAGGCACTGGCCCCCGGACAACAAATCCACAACGGCAAATACATCATCGAAGCCATCCTCGGTGGTGGCGGATTCGGAGTCACCTACCGCGCCCAAAACCCCAAAGAAGGCAAAGTAGTCGCCATCAAAACCCTAAATGCTAACGTTCAAGGTAAGCCAAACTTTCAGGAATTACAAACCAAATTTCTCAACGAAGCATTATCTTTAGCCAAGTGCAGCCATCCCCACGTCGTCCAAGTTTACGAAGTATTTCCTGAAATGGTAGGAAATCTTCAATTGTGGTGCATGGTGATGGAATTAATCGACGGGACTAATTTAGCAGAATATCTCGAAGATAACGGTATTTTGTCGGAAGCGAAAGCTTTGCCAATTATTCAACAAGTCGGAAGTGCTCTGAGTTTTGTGCACCAGCAAAAATTTACTCACCTCGATATTAAACCGCAAAATATTATGTTAAGAACCCCCCAGCCCCCCTTGGTAAGGGGGGGAGCAAGAGAAAATACTGCCTTCTCTTCTCTTAGTAAGGTGGGTGCAGTTTTGATTGATTTTGGCTTGGCGCGACAGGTGACAGCGCCGGGGAAATTGCGGACAAATAGCAATTCCGGGACAGAGTGTTATGCACCCATTGAATTATTAGAAAAACGCGCCGAAGTTGGTGCTTATACTGATGTTTATTCCCTAGCAGCAACGCTTTATGTCATGTTGACTGGTGAGTTGCCGTTTCCCTCGCAATTCAGGAAGCAAAATATTGCTTTAACTCCGCCAAAGCAGCACAATTCTGAGATGAGCGACAGGGTGAATGCGGCGATTATGAAAGGGATGGAGTTGGAACCGCAAAATCGCCCGCAGTCGGTGCAGGAATGGTTGGATTTGCTGATACCGAAACAAGCTGCTAATGAGGTGAATTTGGTTTCAGCAGTGGGAATTGATTAGAGAAAATTGCGTGATTTATTAGCTGCCAAAAAGTGGAAAGAAGCCGATGAGGAAACGGCGAAAGTTATGTTGAAGGTGGCGGATAAGCACGAAACAGAATGGCTGGATTCAAAAAGTATCGAAAAATTCCCCTGCGAGGACTTGCGTACCATTGACCAACTTTGGGTAAAATACAGCGATGGGCGCTTCGGATTTAGCGTGCAGAAGCGCATCTATCAAAGTTTGGGGGGGACAAGGGAAGATGATATTGAAGTTTGGCAGAAGTTTGGCGATCGGGTAGGCTGGAGAAAAAGAAATTGGTGGCTATACTACAGAGACCTCACTTTTTCCGAGCAAGCACACGAAGCTCACCTCCCTAGCATTCGTGGAGGGATGGGGGGAGGTTGGTGGGTGGTGGAGGTTCTCTTCTCTCGCGTCGAGACTTGTAAAGTGTAACATCTAAGCGTTTCAGGATTTCATAAAGATTTACAACCAAGCCGAAAACCACGAAGCCATGCCCTCTCTACGTTTCCGACGGGGTTGTCGGGACATAATGAGCAAATAATCAAAGTAAAATCAATCTCAGAAACCGGGTTTCTGCGATAATTTATGTATCATCACCCAGATTCAGGAAGAAACCCGGTTTCTACCTCCCCACCAACAGCCTCCAAACTCCATAACGCAAGAAACAAAATTTGTAATTTGCATTAACAATCAAGACTAAGCAACCAACAATAAAACTCAAACAACTCTTACTCCCCCCCTTACCAAGGGGGGGCTGGGGGGGGTTAAAATATCAAACAACCAACAATAAAACTCAAACAACTCTTACTCCCCCCCTTACCAAGGGGGGGCTGGGGGGGCTTAAAATACCAGCTACCAACAATAAAACTCAAACAACTCTTACTCCCCCCCTTACCAAGGGGGGGCTGGGGGCGGTTAAAATACCAGCAACCAACAATAAAACTCAAACAACTCTTACTCCCCCCCTTACCAAGGGGGGGCTGGGGGCGGTTAAAATACCAGCTACCAACAATAAAACTCAAACAACTCTTACTCCCCCCCTTACCAAGGGGGGGCTGGGGGGGTTAAAATACCAGCAACCAACAATAAAATCCTATATAACAATGACAAAACTCTACAACAGAAGCTCCGAAAAATTCAAGCGGCAGAAGCTTCGCAGAGAAATGACAGAAGCGGAAAAGGAGCTATGGAAACGGATCGGAAACAGACAGCTTGAGAATTGTAAATTTCGCAGACAATACAGTGTAGCAGCATTTGCGATCGACTTTTATTCACCGGAAATCAAGTTAGCACTGGAAGTTGATGGTGACAGCCATTTTGTGGATGGCGCTGTAGAATATGATGCAGAAAGGCAAGAGTTTATTGAGTCGGCAAGGATTAATTTTTTGAGGTTTACTAATGATGATGTTTATCATAATTTGGATGGGGTTTTGGAGGTGATTGTTGAGGGGATTAAATCGTTGAGAACATCGGGTGTTTTACCCCCCCAGCCCCCCCGGGCTTCGGGGGGGATCAAGAGTTAGCTGTTTGTTAAGGGTGGGGAGTAAGGGTTAGGAGGGTAGATTAGATTTAATCGTTTATTGCATTAACTCTTTTACCCCCCCGAAGCCCGGGGGGGAGCAAGAGTTGATCCTTTGTTAAGGGTGGGGAGTAGCAGTTAGGAGGGTAGATTAGATTTAATCGTTTATTGCATTAACTCTTTTACCCCCCCGAAGCCCGGGGGGGAGCAAGAGTTGATCCTTTGTTAAGGGTGGGGTGCAAGAGTGTCTATAATCCAAAATTTATAATTCACAATTCATATGACTTCAAAAGTTACCCTCACCATCACCGCAGGTAATCTCAAAGGGAAAGAATTCACCTTTGATACCCGCACTACTTGCATAATTTGCCGCGCTAAAGATTGCTACCCCAATATTCCCGACGACGAAAAACACCGCACCATCTCGCGCTATCACTGTTTGCTAGATATCAATCCTCCTGATATCCGGGTGCGCGATTTTGGTAGCAAAAATGGCACTTTTGTAAATAGCAATAAAATTGGTCAGCGAGAAGCTCGTCAATCTCCTGAAGAAGCTGCTAAAATTCAATTTCCAGAGTATGACTTGCAGGAGGGAGATGAATTTACACTCAGCGATACTTCTTTTCGAGTTGCTGTTGCCCTTGACCCGGAAATTGCCAAAACAGCCCAACAACAATCATCCCCGATTGTTCCTTCAAATCAAGAGAATTTGTGGGAAATGCTGAAAGCTTTTCTGTTTAAGGCTGTGGGCGGTCAAAATAATATTGGAGTTCTCGGTGATTATGTTTGGCTGAAGGAGTTGGGTAAGGGAGGTTTTAGTTTGGTTTATTTGGCGCGACACAAACTAACTAATGAAGAAGTGGCGCTGAAGGTGATGTTACCAAAGGTGGCGGCGAATCAGCGGGCTGTGAATTGGTTTATGCGGGAAATTGAAAATACTAAATGTTTGAAGCATCCGAATGTGGTAGGATTTAAAGAGTCTGGTTATGCTGATGAAACTTTCTTTTTTACGATGGAATACTGCGAGGGTGGCAGTGTTGTTGATTTGATGGCAAAACGCGGTGTTAGCACTTTGCCGATCGCCGAATCAGTAGGTATTATTACACAAGTTTTAGATGGTTTGACTTATACTCATCATGCGGAAATCCCCAATGTCAGGTTGGCTGATGGTAGTTTTGCGAAGGGACGGGGTTTGATTCACCGGGATTTGAAGCCGGGGAATATTTTTCTGGCGAATATCGGTGGGAAACAAGTTGCTAAGATTGGGGATTACGGGTTAGCAAAGGCTTTCGATCAGGCGGGTTTAAGCGGTTTAACTTTGAGTGGTAATGCTGTTGGTACGCCGTATTTTATGCCGCGACAGCAAGTGCTTGATTATAAGTATGCTAAGCCGGAGGTTGATGTTTGGGCGGCGGCGGCTTGTTTGTATGTGATGATTACGGGGTGTTCGCCTCGCAATTTTGTGGGATTAGATCCGTTTCGTGCTGTGTTGGATAATGATGTGGTTCCGATTCACGATCGCACTTCGTCCATCCCCAAGCCGCTAGCCGCAGTTATCGATCGCGCTTTAATCGACAATCCTGAAATTTATTACAAAAGTGCAGTAGATTTTAAACAAGCCCTACTAACCAGTATATCACAAAATTAATGAACTTACGATTTTTATTGCAGTCTCCCGAACATAAACCTCGTTGGCTTGTCCTATTTTTGTTGGGTTTAATCGCCGCTTTTGCAATTGCCACTACAACAGTTTATTTCAAAAGCGCGATCGCCCAAAACAGTCTATCCTTATCTGTAGACGTGACAGCCGATCGCCATTCCATCAGTCCCGACATCTACGGATTGAACGATTATACCCTAGATCCGGCCCTCGCCAAAGAGTTGCGAATTCCGGTGGAACGCTGGGGCGCCAATCACACCAGCCGCTACAACTGGTTAGTCGATTCTTCCAACGCCGGCGATGACTTCTTTTTCGTGGGAGGTGGCGACAATAAAAAACCCATTCCCGGCGATTCCATAGACAAAATTGTCAAAACCAACCGCAATAACGGTAGCAAAAGCATCGTTACCATCCCCACGATCGGCTATGTAAATAAGTTTAGCACTTGGAACTGCGGCTTTAGAGTATCCAAATACGGCGCGCAAGAAAAAACCAATCCCTACATTTTTCCAGAAGGCGATAAGTGCGGCAATGGGAAGCGTCCAGACGGCACTGTAATCACAAATAATAACCGCCTTGATGTTAGTATTATCAGTAACCCAGATTTCCAAAAATCTTGGGTTCAACATTTAGTTAAAACCCACGGTACAGCCGCTAAAGGTGGTGTCCAAATTTATCAGATGGACAATGAACCAAGCGGTTGGGGAAACACTCACCGCGATGTTCATCCAGAACCGACAAGTTATGACGAATTGCGCGATCGCACTTTCCAATATGCCTCAATGGTAAAAGCCACAGATCCCACCGCTAAGGTACTCGGGCCATCGGATTTCGGCTGGCCGGTTTATGTGGATTCGGGGGTAAAGGGCGATCGCGAAAAACACGGCGGCGTCTGGTTTGCGCGGTGGTACTTGCAGCAAATGCGCGCCTACGAACAGCAAAAAGGTGTTCGCATCCTCGACTATTTCGACGAACACTACTATCCTGTCGTCGATGACCTCTGTTTGGCGAATTGTCCGGTAGGCGACGCTAAGACGCAAGCAGCCCGGTTGCGATCGACTCGTTCTCTCTGGGATAGCACTTACACCGATGAAAGTTGGATTGGTAAATACAATCCGCCGCTAACAATTATACCTCGATTTCGAGAGTGGGTAAAGCAAGATTATCCAGGTACAAAAGTTGCAATTACTGAATACAATTGGGGCGGCATGGAGTCGATGAACGGCGCCTTGACTCAAGCCGACATCCTGGGGATTTTTGGGCGAGAACAACTCGATTTAGCGACGCTGTGGGGGCCTCCGAAGTCTTCTGAACCTGGTGCTTATGCCTTCCGAACCTACATGAATTATGACGGTAAGGGTGGTAGATACGGGGATACTTGGGTGCGATCGCACAGCACAGACCAGGGACAATTGTCAATCTACGGATCGCAACGCACTCAGGACGGCGCTTTGACGCTGGTAATCATTAACAAAACCAGCAAAAACTTGACCAGCAGCTTGAGTCTGAAAGGATTTAACCCAGCCGCCACAGCTCAAGTTTACACCTACAGCGAGGCGAATTTGCGGGCGATCGTCCGTCAGAGCGATTTAAGTGTCAGCAGCGCTGGATTTAAGGCAACTTATCCCGCTAATTCTATCACGTTGGTAGCCATGCCCAAAGTCTAAAACACAGGTTCGCAGTAAGGACTTTAGTCCTTCTGGAGGTTCGTAGTAAGGACTTGAGTCCTTCTTCCAGGGGCGATCGCACGATCGGTATCCTTCCAATCTAACCGGATTTGGTATTAGTAACAACTTTTTGGGAAAGGACTGAAGTCCTTACTACAAACATTTTGGATCGTTTGGTAGTAAGGACTTTAGTCCTTTTTTATTTATCCTCCATCCAAGCAACACATTTCCGCATCTGCTCGCCCATCGTTTCTCGATCGGCATTATACCTCCTTCCATGTCCCGGCAACACCCATTCAAAGGAGTAATTAGCCAAATCCTGCATTGATTTGACTTGTTCCTTCCAAGAATACCAACAGGCATTACGAAAGCCAATTAACTGGTGCAAATTGTCAGACCAGGCGAGATGGTCGCCACTGAACAAAAACTTATCATTGTACAGTAAAACCGTGTGACCTTTCGTGTGACCGGGAACAGGTACAATCAACAAATCATCAGCTATTTGATGCGGTTCGCTGCCAGACAATTGAATTTCTACACTCCGAGTATCCGCGTTAATTTCGTCAGCATGAAGAATGCGATCGCATCCAAAATGGTCGCGATATTTTTGATGGTCTGCTACATCATCCTGGTGAGTCAAGTACAGATAGCGAATGCCGCCCATTGCTTCTATATTTTTGACTAACGGCGGTACAAAACGGGGAGAATCAACTAAAATGTTTCCTTCGGGGCGGACAATTAAATAGCTCGCCGCGCCGTAGGATTTCTCTGAGTGATAGCCGCAGTGGTAGACATTTTCTGTTACGAGTGCGGGCAAATGTTGCTGAACTTCTTTGATATTGTGAGGTTTGTCAACAGTGCCGATCGAACTTGTGGGACAAGACAAAAGAGCCGCAAGACCTCGCATTTCTGCTGTATCGTTTGTTGGCTGCTGGTAAACCGCAGACTGTTCTCCGGCTTGAGTAAAGACTTCCGGTGCCATCCACCGACAAGTATCGCAGTCAATGCAGCTACTGTCTACGTAAAAATTACCGCTGATATTTTCGGGGCGGCGTAAATTGATGTGAGCCATTTTTTCACCTTTTAATAACCCATAGAAATAATTGTAAATTAGTATAACTAGCACGCCCGATATCCCGCCGGGGGTTTAAACCCCCGTCTCAAAGCACAAGTCGGTTAAAACCGACTAATAACTACTGCCTATTTATTGACAGTAGCTTAGTATCAGTCCTATGCAAGACGACTTTCGCTTTGAGGCAGGGGTTTAAACCCCTGCCGGACTCTTGCTTATGCGTGCAAGATATCAGTTACAATTAACCATTCTACTACTGCTGCTTGCCCGCTGGAAAAGCACCAGCTTTCACCGCCACAGTCACAGATTGTCCGTTGCGGTTCAACTCAAGCTGCATATCCTTGCCTACGGTACTTTTCTCGACAATTTGCTGTACGCTGCCAGCATCGCTGACTTCTGTACCGTTGATTTTTTTGATCACATCGGCAACGCGCACTCCAGCTTGTGACGCCGGAGAATCTTTCGCAACTCCCAGAACTAACACGCCTTTATCTTCAGTCAGCCTCAATTTGCTGTTGGGATTTTTATTGAATTCTGCCTTGACTTCGGGAGTAATGCTCAACATCCGAACGCCAAGATAAGGATGTTCGGCTTTTCCGCTGCTGACTAATTGGTTGGCAATTTGTTGCGCCCGATCGATCGGAATCGCAAAACCCAACCCCTGGGCCCCTTCAATAATCGCCGTATTCATGCCGATCACTTGACCGCGCTGGTTCAACAAGGGGCCACCAGAATTGCCGGGATTGATGGCGGCGTCGGTTTGAATAAAGCTGACGCGCTTGTCGGGAACGCCCACATCGGCGCTAGAACGGCCTGTGGCGCTAATAATACCGACAGTCACGGTATTGTCCAAACCGAGGGGATTGCCGATCGCGATCGCCCATTCTCCGGGCTGTAAATCTTCAGATTTACCCAAATTCACCACAGGTAAATTGGTAGCCTCAACTTTAACAACAGCCACATCAGTAACTGTATCTACGCCCAAAACTTTGCCTGCCAATTCGCGGCCATCCTTCAGTTTTACCGTCACCGTATCTGCACCATCAACAACGTGAGCGTTAGTCAAAATGCGGCCGTCGGAACCAAAAACAAAACCCGAACCAGCTCCCTTTTGTACCTTATTTCCCGGTTGAATCGGAGAGTCGGGGCCAAAGAAACGGCGGAAAAAAGGATCGTCCAACACATCAGGCTGTTGGTTTTTAACAGTGCGAGAAGAATTGATCCGCACCACTGCTGGGCCGACTTCCTGGACTACTTTCGTCACAAAATTAGAGTCTTGAGAAGGCAATATATTTGCAGGTAAAGCTGAGACTGGCGCAGCACTTGCAGGTTGTTCAGCCTTGATAGCATTAGAACTTCCAGGAACTTGCGAATTTAGGGCGTTGCAGCCGACAGTTGCCGTAGAGCCGAGCAAAACTAGGGATAAAAAAGCAAGTTTTTTCGGCACATAAAAACGGCGAGAAGGTTGAGTTTGATTAGATTTTTTTGTGGTTGACATAGTATTAATTTGGTGGGAGAATGGGCGAGAGTTATAATTATGGTTTGGCAGTTTTAGCACCTAAGTTTTAGCACCTAGTGTAATTAACTTAGAACTCAAGGTTCTTTAATTTTAATTCAAACATTTATCAGATGTGATTGGGTGGTGGGATTTACCCTACACGCTGGGGTAGAAACCAGACTGTTGCAGGCAAATTGTTGATTTTAGGTGGTCAGCGCGATCGAGCTTGGTTAGCACTGGCGAATTGCCGCCTGAATGCGATAATACAGACTACGATAGCCCGCCCGAATATTCCGCATTTTCTCGGAAGAAATCTTCATGGAATCAGTCCGATGATATCAGCGGTCACGAGCGCAATCAAATTCGTTCGATCGTTCGGAGTTCAGTCCTCAGAATTTTCTGAGGACTGAACTCCGAACGCTCGAACCTGATCGGGGTTATTTTACGGGCTGCGATCTCATTCCCAATTTTTAATTCTCAAATCTAAAATAGTATTATTGCTCCGTAGGTTCAATGTAACTAACGGCATCCAGTTCGCTCGACTTGTGCCTCGAAGTTTCCCAAGTATCAACAGTATTCTTAATAAAACCGGCCATCGGTACAGCAACTATCAAACCCGGTACTCCCGCCACCTTCACCCCCACCAGCAGCGACACTAAAATCCACACGGGATTGAGGCCGATAAAACCGCCTAATAACCGAGGTGCAACCCCGCTTTCAATTACTTGCTCGATTACTGTAGCGACAGCTAAAACTGTGACACCGAGCCAAAAGTTGTTTAATGTAATCAGCAAACTGACAACGCAAATACTGAAAGGTGCCCCGAAGGGAATCATTGTCATTACACCCACACCCAAACCAAACAGCAATCCGAAGGGAACTCGCAAAATTAAAAAAGCCACAGTCATCGACAGTCCCATCAAGCCCGCCAAAGTTGCTTGCCCGACGAAGTAGTTGTGGAAGCTTCGCGCCAGCAACTGGCGCAATTGCAGGCTCAGTTTGGAGGGAAACCACTTAAACAATCCTTCCCACAGGCGATCGCCGTGCAAGAGCAAGTAGAATGTCAGAACCATTGTCAGCAGAAAATTCAACACACTGTCCGCCGCACCCAAGCCAAATTTGAGGATTTCGCCGGTGAGAGACTGCAATTGAGTTGAAAGTCGATCGCTCAATTGAGTAGTCAAACCGCTAACATCAATAGGGATACGGCGATTTTCCGCCCACTTGTGGAACGCTTCAATCTGTTCTGTACCAGAAACTATCCAAGTCGGGAGTCTGGTAGCGAGTTCAGTGATTTGGTTCAGCAGAATCGGAGCCAGAGTAACGCCCAAAACCACCAATACCAGCAAAGTCAAAAACAATACCGCCAACACAGCCCGATCGCGCTTCAGCCCATATCTGCGCAGAAAACGCACTGGATAATCTAGCAAAAAAGAGAACACTGTAGCGATTACCACAACGGTAATCAGGGCGCGAAAAAATTCAAAGACTAAGAGGGCTAACCAGCAGTTGAGTACCGCTAGCGGAAATAACAGTCCGTAAGTCCACCACTGCGGCAGTTGAGTGAAACGTCTCATCTAAGTTAACCGAGTTAAATTTTGAGATGCCAGATCAGAGATTGACGCTGCTATTCGCAGTTCTCCGTTAACGATTTTATGTTGCATTTAGTTATACCAGGCTGCTAAAAATTCCCAGTTGCTCGACCAGCAGCAGAAATAGGGCTGCTGGCAGGCAGTACCTGCCACAACCATGTTATCTCATTGACGCTGGTATGGATATATTACCTGCGGAATAACTTATTTTTGGCGCTTGATACAAAAACAGTTAGCCGCTCGTGATTCAAGCTTTTTCCCCATGCCTTTCGAGAGCTAATTGAATTAAACGGTCTGCTAATTCGGGGAAAGAAATACCATCATGTGCCCACATTTGCGGATACATACTGGTAGCTGTAAATCCCGGAAAAGTGTTAATTTCATTAATCAAAACTTCTCCGGTGGACTCAACGTAGAAAAAGTCTACTCGCGCTAACCCTGCTGCATCAATAGCTAAAAATGCTCGCACTGCCATTTCTTGGATTTGCGAGACGATCGCACTGCTGACTTTTGCCGGAATTGACCAGTCGGCTTGTCCCTCAGTATATTTAGTTTCGTAGTCGTAGAAATCGCTTTGAAAAGAAATTTCTCCCACCGTTGAAGCTTTAGGGTTGTCGTTGCCTAAAACCGCACATTCTAACTCTCTAGCAACCACACCCGCTTCCACAATGATCCGCCTGTCGTAGCTGGCGGCGCTGTCGAGAGCTGCTTCTAACTCCGCGCGCGATCGAGCTTTAGAAATGCCGACAGACGAACCCAAATTCGCGGGTTTGACAAAGCAAGGATAGCCCAAATCGGCTTCAATTTGGTCGCACAGTTTGGGGAAAACGCAAGGATTAGACCAGATTTGGGAACGGTTGACAGCGATGTATTTTACCTGCGGCAAACCTGCGTGAGCAAAAGCCATTTTCATCGCAATTTTATCCATTCCCACGGCAGATCCCAAAACCCCGGAACCGACAAAAGGAACTTGCAATAATTTCAGTAACCCTTGCACCGTACCGTCTTCACCGTTAGGCCCGTGCAAAACAGGAAACCAAACATCTATGCCATTAAAATTAGGAAACTGCCAAGCTTCTCCTGCTTGTGACTCTATTTCCAGAGGTTTGCCGGTGGCTAAGACTTGTTGGGGTATCGCGCCCGACAGCCAGCGACCGTCTTTTTGGATGTAAAACGGCAGAACTTCGTATTTAGAGGCATTTTCGTCAGCAGCGAGGGCCCGGGCGATCGCCCGCGCCGAACTAATAGAGACTTCATGTTCGCCCGATCGCCCGCCGAAGAGTAACCCGATCCGCATCTTCGTCATTTTTCCATACTCCCGATACTTTTTGACAAATATACACGCAGTTAGCGCAGGTAGAACACAATACGGTTTAGTTAGCGCTACTGTCATTGCGAGCGATCGAGCGAAGCAATCGCCAAGACTACGATCCTTTTCAGTTGTGTGAGGTATTCCGCGAGCAATTACCTTGTTAACTGAACCGTATTGAGCTGTAACAGGAAGTATTGGACAGAAAGCGAGAATTCTGGATAATTAAACAGGCTCAAAAACTGACGAAACTTGCGTTCTCATCGGATCGGGGCTACTGGGGCTGTACTGGTTTCACAAAACTGCTGTTAGCCGGAACAAAACAATTACTCGGCCCGCCGGTACCATCACTTTTTTCTATAAAAAACCAAGGTTGATGTTGCGAATCGTACAAAACCCCCAATCCGCTGGGGCCCAGATAGATTTCAAAATTCTGGCCTGGTTTCAAAGTACCAACAACAGGCCAACTGGCAATATTTAAATTTAGCTTGCTCCCCGGATCTTCTATTTCATGGATAGAATGCTCGCCCATGCGACATTTGACACCCTTGGGGTCAGAATCTACGGCTTCCCAATATAGGTGAGATGTTCTGGGATAATCTCCGCGTGCGTTTGGCTGCGGCAATTCATCTTCTGCATCTGTTTGGGGAGTTGTTTGGGGAGTTGACTGTTTAGCGTCGAATTCTGAACTTTGTGTCATGGATTTAAACTCTCTTTTCTTAATAAAAATCAAATCTAATTTGACCGCCAGCCACCAATCTAACATCCTGTTCAGTCGATCGCCCGCAAACAACGTTCGTAGTGAGGACTTTAGTCCGCATCCATCCCAGGAGTTAAGTCCTCACTACAAACTAATCTTTTTAAGGTTCGTAGTGAGGACTTTAGTCCGCATCCATCCCAGGAGTTAAGTCCTCACCATCAAACTAATCTTTTCTTGATGTAAGGTGCTTGCGGGCGCACCCTACAACATAATACAGCTTTTGCACAAGTTCTGGCAAAACCCTTAGAGCATTTCTCCAGTCAAACTAAAAGCGCGAATATCAGTAATTTTAACACGCACAATCTTACCTGCCAATTGTGCAATATCGCCCTTAAAAAATGTGAGGCGATTGCCGCGAGTGCGTCCCATCACCTGAGTTGGATCTTTAAGATTCTGGACTTCCACCAAAACCTCCTCAGTCCGTCCCAAATAGCGCTGCGATCGCTCCATAGCCGTTGTTGTCACGACATGATTGATGCGTTGCAGGCGATCGGCTTTCACCTCCTCACTTAACTGATTTTCCCACAAAGCAGCAGGCGTTCCCGGGCGAGGCGAATAAGCCGCAGTATTCACCAAATCAAAACCCACATCTTCAATTAACTTCAGAGTCTTTTCAAACTGTGCCTCCGTTTCCCCCGGGAAACCCACAATTGCATCAGCCGTAATCGAAGCATCCGGCATATAACGGCGAATCATATCCACAATTCGCAGATATTTCTCCTGAGTATATCCCCGAGACATCGCCTTCAAAATCTCATTATCTCCCGACTGAAAAGGCACGTGAAAATGTTCGCAAACCTGCGGCAACTCCGCACAAGCCTTAATCAATCGTTCATTAAAATAGCGAGGGTGGCTAGTAGCAAACCGCAGGCGATCGACACCAGGAACATCCCGCACAAAATACAGCAAATCCGTCAAAGTATGCTGATTGCTGCCATCCGGCTTTGTCCCTGGCAAATCGCGCCCGTAAGCATCAATATTCTGCCCCAACAAAGTCACTTCCTTGTAACCTTGACGGCCCAACTCCTCCATTTCCGCGCGAATAGCTTCCGGCATTCGCGACTGTTCAACCCCGCGAACATTCGGCACAACACAATAAGTGCAGCGTTCATTGCAACCATAAATTACATTCACCCAAGCAGTCACCTTGCTATCGCGGCGAGGCTTAGTAATATCCTCCATAATCTCAACAGCTTCCGTCGCCACAACTTGATTTCCCTGAAAAACTTGTTCCAGCAAATCTTCAAGTCGGTTAGCGTGTTGCGGGCCCATTACTAAGTCCAATTCCGGCACTCTCCGCAACAGCGCCTCACCTTCCTGCTGCGCCACGCATCCAGCTACAACCAAAGTTAAACCGGGTTCTTTGCGCTTGCGATGAGCTTGCCTTCCGAGGTTAGAATAAACTCTTTGTTCGGCATTATCGCGAATCGTGCAAGTATTGTATAGAATTAAGCTAGCGTCATTCGGGTCTTCCGAGAACTCAAAGCCCATATTTTCCAGAATGCCGGCCATCCGTTCCGAGTCGGCTTTATTCATCTGGCATCCGAAAGTGGTAATGTGATAGCGGCGGGGTTTAACGGTCATGGCGAATTGCAGGAAAATAAAAAATCTAGGTTTTCAACCTTATGGCGTATTATATAATAAATTTTAACCTTTTTACCAATCTGTAGGGTGTGTGAGGCGCGGCGATTAACTTGCGTCACTGACAATCAATCTTCAACCGCGCCTCACGCAC
>NZ_JAUBUN010000038.1:18246-47674 GCF_036702665.1 Microcoleus sp. Aus8_D2 | reverse complement strand
CCGCGCCTCACGCACCAAAACTACGCCTAAACCCTTGGTAATTTTTGATTTTTTTCAATTCATTTTAAAAATAGTTTCCACCAATATGTAGTGGTGCGTCGCTACTCGAAAAATCGATTTTGATGCAGATATTTATCGCAGGCGACACACCCTACGCCTCAACCCTTGTGAATTTTTATTGGGCTCAGTTCATTTGAAAAAGACCTTCCACCAACCTGTAGGGTGTGTGAGGCGCGCCGATTAACTTGCGTCACTGACAATCAATCTTCAACCGCGCCTCACGCACCAAAACTCTAATTAACTCAACAACCATATTGTGTCTTCAAAAATACAAGAATTGTTTGAGCAATAGCCTGGGAAGCCAAGTAGGGAACCCCATTCCCCACTGTTTTAAACATATTAGTCAGCGTCATATTATTCGGAAACGCAAATTTTTTTGGCAGTGACTGAATAGCCAGTGTTTCTGCAACAGAAAGCCTGCGAACTTTGTAAGGGTGCAAGTGAACTTCGTTATTGCCATAACAAGCTGTCGGCGAATAACGCCATCGGTGCAAGCGCTTAAAAGATTTTTTTGAATCGTCTCCTTCATCGACCTCAGCAAACCTTTTAATACCTGCTCTTGGTTGAAAAAAATGTTCTGCGTTGGGATGATTGAGAACATCATTTTTTTGAAACCAAAACTCAACTGTTAATTCGGGAGTGATGCCATCGGGACAAGGCAAGAAACCATCCTTTACAAAAGCATTTCTTTCAGACCAAGGATCAGAAAAAACTTCTGATTTGGGATATAATACCTGAGTTTCCCAGGGGAATAAATTTTCAGGTAACATTGGATTTTTTTCATTTAGGGAAATGCCCAAATTTTTGACAAGATTTTTGCTAAAGCCAATCAAAATAATTCGGTCTCTATCTTGCGGAACGCCGTATTCGATCGCATTTATTAAACGTTCCACAAAAAAATATCCCGCATCAGCCAACTTATGCTTGAGTTCGTCGTAAAAAGCTTTATGTTTTTTAGTTCTCCACAAACCTTTGACATTTTCAAACAAAAAGAAATCCGGCTGTTGCTGACAAATCAATTCAATGTACGAAGCTGAAAGTTTGCCTTGATCTCCTTCCTGACCTCGGTTTTTACCACCCACAGAAAAGTCAGGACAAGGTGGCCCCGCGATAAATCCCACAAGATCGTGATGGTTGCGGGCATCCTGCATCAATTCCCGCAGCCTAAAAGCTGGTTTTCCCCCTACAAGTTGAGTGACATCTGCTTCCTCTGCTTCGCAGTATCCGTATTCTGGTAGCGGCAAATTCAGACACTGCCGAGAATAGCGGTATGCTTGCATGAAAGGTGGGAAAATTTCATTGACATAGGCTACATTAAAGCCGCTTAATTCAAAACCGAGGTCAAGAAATCCTGAACCGGAAAAAAAGGAGAATATACAGGGAGAACGATACATTGAATCATCCCAGTTATTTTAAACTAAGCTTACTATAAATTCGGTTGGGCGCGCACCTGACTATTATTAAAAGTCGCAGAGTCCCGCGCCGGACACGGCAGTGCCGTTTCCCTACCGTTGGTGTACATCTTAATTCTTACAACCATTGGCCGCCTCGGAAACGCCAGTAGGGAAATAAAATCCGCATCAGTGTTTGCGATGCTAGATAAATAGCCAGCCACACTAAACTGTAATGCAATGCAAAAGCTCCCAAGTCAAAATCTTGCCCAGGTATTCCGGGCAAACCGATAATTTTGATTAAAAATAACACAAAAAGTGCTTCCCAAATCCCGGCGATTAATTGAAATGCTCCGGGCCAATCTCGATCCCAGCGAAAATGCTGGATGTAGATATATAAGATATCCCAGCCGATGCCAAAAATTGCTACATAGCCTAAAATCCAGAAAAAAATCGCGCCTGATTTGGAGGTCATTAAACCTAGAAAAAATGGCAGCGTTACTAAAACGCCTACGGTTGCAAATAGCAGTAACCGAGTTTGCCAGCGGCCGAATAAGGTGGGGGTCATTCGATTTGAATTTTGAATTTTGAATTTTGAATTTTGAATTTTGAATTTTGAATTTTGAATTTTGAATTTTGGATTTTGAATTTTGAATTTTGGATTTTGGATTGGGGATTGGGATTTGAGGTAGAAGGCGAAGCTCTTTTACATCCGTTAAATCCGCTACAAAATCCGTTGCCGAACTTCTTCTTCAATTTAGCCGGGAGATTTATTGAAAATCCACTTCAACCATTGCACCAACGATCGCCAAACGCTCAATTTCCCGACACCCGGAGCTCCGTTAGCTGCCAGACTTTCAACGGAACGCAGGGCGGCGTATTGCAAGCCCAAAAAGCTGTCTACGGGCGCGTAAGGCCCCCCTAAAGTAATCGCGCCCGCTGTGTACACCCGCCCTTCTGGGTGAAGAGAGGAAGGGTTACGCAATTCGGGCACTTCAAAATCGTTGTTAACGCTCAAACGTCCCAAATTATTGAGGGGTAGATTGTATTGAACTACCAAATCCTCTAGCAGGGGACTGGTTTTTACCTTAGCGTCCAAACCCGTCGCGTCAATAATAAAATCAGCTTCTAACTTAATTTGCCCCTTGAGATCCTTCTCCCGAATGTACGTCACCGTGCGGTTTTGACTGTCGCGCTCGACTCGCTCGACTTCGCCGAAGGTAATTTGATACCACCCTTGACTTAAACCTTGTTTGACAATCCGCCGCCAGTCGCTGCGCTGGGCTGTGGTAGTGCCGCCCCAGTCTGTCAGCAACTGCGGGCGAAATTCCGGTTTGGCTTTTTCCAAAAGTACGCGGAGTTCCCCGCCCCAGCAGGCTTTGGGCCAGTTGAAAGGTTGAAATTCATAGTGATTTTCGACTTGTCGCACAGCCCGATCGAATTTGTTACCTTGAGGTTTGGGCGATCGCATCAAATGCAATACTTGAATATTGGCATTCCGCTGTCGCGCTTCGTAAAGTCGCTGCACCACCCGCGAAGCTACAATCCCCCGCCCTCGAATTAACACGCTGCCGCCCCTCGCCTCCAACTTTTCGTAAACGCTGTCGTGGCTTTCGTAAGCGTTGACAACCGACTCAAAATCCTGGGTTTTTTCGCGGTATTCTTGCAAGTCAGGTAAAAATTGAATCGCGGGATAGCCGGTGGCTAAGTGTACGTATTTGGCGATTAAAAAAGCACGATCGCGCTGGTTGGCATTCGATCGAGAATAAGCGATCGCGTACCTGCCGTCATCTGTCTGGCGAATAGCCCGCACTCTCCCGTAACGAAACATCTGATTCCACCCGATACGTGCAGTTTCCCTGTCAATCGAGTCAAACACATTACCGGCGCGCGGCGTATAAGTTTCGGCAAAAGTCGGTTCCGCAAACACCTGCCACATCAACTTGAGCGACACCATCAACCGCCCTTTCAGCAATGCCTGCCAAGCTTCCCGCACAGCATAGGGAGGCCAGCCCCAAATGTTGTCCGGACACGAGTCAGAATTCGATCGCAGCCGTTCCCTGAGCGGAATTTGAGAATTCAGGCACAACCGCCGGTAACGGGCGTAAGGCTGCTCTTCCATGCCCAGAACGGCAATTCGATCGACCTTCACGCCGCAAATTCTCAGCAAATCCACCCAAATCAAGCTGCCCAAACCGCCGCCAACCGCAGCCCAATCAATTTCTTCCACAGGGAGTCCCATTGATTGGAGCGATCGCATTGTGACTTGATTTGCCTGCAAAAATGCGATCGGCGGAAATTCTCCCTTACTATTTGTTTGAGGAAGCGGCGACACCATTGGCTGCCCCAACGCGGGATCTGGCCTATTGGTCTGCGGGTTAAAGAAAATGTGAGAATTGACAGACGGGGTTTCTGTGGAATTAATAGCAAATGAAATGGCGATCGCGTAGGGCCCGATTTGCAGCATATCCCCGTTTGCCAGCACGCACCGCGTTTGGCGAGCACCGTTGACAAAAGTACCGTTACGGCTGCCCGTGTCAGTGATTACAATACAGTCGCCTTCGGTGGTAATCACTGCGTGGAAGCGAGAAACTTGACTGCTTTTGAGGGGAATTCGAGACACTCGCTCCCCGTTAATAGTAGCAGGCATACCTTCAAAAATACGTCCCAAAGCGATCGGCAAGTCGAGTATCGGGGAGCGACAATCCCCCGTAGCTGTATCTTTCCAAGTCAGTCGCAGGTGCAAGGGTTGAGGATTCATTATTATTTTTAAAACATCAGCCGTCGGCTTTGAGCTTTCTGCGAAAAAAGATTTTTGAATTTGACAGATTTGAACTCGGGCTGATCTCAAAAACTTTAATAGTTTTAGGTGCATCGGGGCTAGAAACCAAGAATATCTGTGGATTTCTGGTGATTCAGCCCCTGATATTTGAGATTTTGGATTGAATGCAGTCCCAAAAGTGTCAAGAAGCGAAAATTAGGTGCTGTTTCCAGCACGATCCTAGCATTGGCGATCGCGCGATCGCCCGGTTTTGGCTTTTTGAAAGCCTTACGTAGAGAGTACCACGCTCACCGCCGCTGCCAAAGAAGTGCCGCACCACGGACACCCCGCACTCAACTGCGCGTAAGGCGAAACGCGGCTGCACTTGGGACACTGCAAACCGTAGGTGGAAGGCTGCGTTGGCGGGGAAGAAATTTGAACCGGAGGCCCGGAGAGCAAAACTGTCAGCGGGGCGGCTACCTGCACTTCCGTCACCTCCACCACCTCGATTTCCACTTGGCCTAAATGGATGCGGCTGTCGGATTTCAATATTGTTTCGCCCGAGGCGAGAATTTTTCCGTCTACCAGGGGCGGATTGCTAGCGCGCAAATTCCGCACTGCATACTCCTGCAATTCGTGATTAAAAAATATTTCGACGTGCAACCCGGATACGCTGGAATCGGAAAATACTATATCGCACTTTGCCGGGTCGCGCCCGAGTCTCACGCTTCCGGGGTTTTTGCTTGGCTGTCCGTTTTGAATCGTCTGAGTTTGACGCACCCCAGCCTCTGTCCAGGTTAAGTTGAGCTGGTTTGTCATGGTTCTATAATTTCCTGAAATATATAAAAATCTTACTTATTTATATCAATACTTTGGGCGGTTTCCGGGATCGCGCGATCGGGCCAAGAAACCCGGTTTCTACGAGTTTTAGGTTTGGGAAGGAGAAATCTACAAATAAACCGGGTTTCTGAGGTCAAAAGTGCGATCGCGAACTATATTCCTTAACCAAATATTTCGTGTTACAAACAAAAAGCCCCGAAATCGGGGCTTTTTGCGATCGGATTGGCTTTTGTCGAGAGACAGACTGGTGTTTGCTTGCCTTGTCTAGCCCGCAAACTTGTTGACCCTCAAGAGGGTTTCAGAACTGCTTAAGAATCCCACAGTGACGATATTTCAGTCACTGTGTTGAAATTGTCACAGACTCAATTAAGCTTCGCTTTTGCGGCTTTTCCGCCCGCCTTCGCGACCAATTTGAGCCATGTGTTCCCGATTTCTGCTGACAGCTTCGCCACCTTTTTGACCCGCTTCTCTAGCTTCTTCCGAAGTAAATTCGTGCGCAGTTCCTTTTGCGTGTGCAGCTTTTCCGCCTTTGCTAGCAATTGCGCGCTGTTTTTCTGCGTCCATAGATGCGAATCCGCGTTTGCTTTTCTCAGCCATGACTGTCTCCTTGTTTGTGTGCTGATTTTTTAGATCGATCCCGCCTCCACCTCCCACTGTAGTTGGGGCTACCAGCCAGCGGTGAGAGGTGAGACGGTAAATTATGAAACGTCATGTGACGAATGTAAACTTTGAGTTTAAGTCGCAGGATGACTGTTTGATAATTTACAAATGTGAACTAAACATAGTTCACGCCCGGGTACTGTAGTTCAAGCCGCCAATGTTTAAGCTGATTACTGTCTTTCAATCATTCTAGAAATCCCCCAACTTTTATACCTCTTTCTCAGGTATAGTCATTCTTTAGTTCGCTGGAAGGATGGAACCGAAAGCTGATTGGCGATACACTCAGAGGATTTTTCGACTTAACGGCGACACCTCAAAAATTTAAAGTCCAAAGAGGGATGCTTTTTTGTCTTTTGACTTTTTATTTTTTTGATGCCTTCGGCACCCGCTAGTTATCCCGATGTTAGTTGGTCTGCCGATCGAGTTGTTTCTGGCAAGCGATATCTCGGGGCGCAGCTCAGGACGTACTCGATCGCCTTTATCAAGTTTACTCGATGACCGATCGATACATAAATCGGTTTTATCCCTGTTTGCGTCCTTAACGCTGCGCCTACCGTCGATCCCTCGTGCAGCAAGGGCTGCCAACTGCCCCGGTCGAACCCTACTTCTGAATGTTCTCCGATAAATCTAGTTTTGGCAACTCCGATCGTCGCAATTCCTGTCAAAACTCCCAAATGGCAGGCAAGACCGAACCTGCGGGGGTGAGCGATTCCTTGACCGTCGCACAAAATCAAGTCTGGCCTCAAACTGATATTGTCTAAAGCGTCAAGGACTGCCGGCACTTCTCGAAAAGACAGGAAACCCGGAAGGTAAGGAAAAGCTGTAGGACTGCGAACCACAGACTGCTGCTGTAATTGCAAGTCCGGAAAGCTCAGAACTGTTACAGCCGCAAGCGATACGCTGTCTGCGCTGTCGTAGCCGACATCTACGCCTGCGACATACCGAACTGTCTCCAGTTGATTTTCGGTAATTACCTCTGACCGGAGTTCTTCTTGAATGGCGATCGCCTCTTCAATTGTCTGCGGCCAAGGGTGTCGCTGCAACATTAGATATCTTTATCCAACCGTTCTCATCTAACTTTAACTGATTTTCTGCCATTTTCAAATTCGGATTTTTAACATTTGTCGATATAAATTCAAAACTTGCGCCTGGAGTCTTTTTTTATACTCCGAAGGGTTGAGTAAAGCGGGAGCGAGCCCATTCTCTAGCAGATGTTGACCGCTTGACAGTTGACCGCTTGACAGTTGACCGCTTGACCGAAAAAGGAAGAAGGAAGAAGTAAGAAGGAAGAAGGAGGAAAAGCAGTTCAGTAACTAAGAACGTCCTAATGCCCAGGGCGCTTGCTATACAAATAGAGTCTGTACCTCCTCGACTTAAATTATATATATCTTGCGCTGGTGCTTGCACCAACCTGCAAAGGTTTCACCTGCGCCCACCTGCAATTTTTCTCTCAAACTTCACAAAAATTACCTGTTCGAGCCTGATTTTTTAGCTTTCCCAAAAGCTTTTGAGCTCAGAGTGCCATCCTATAGCTTGTAGAGAGAGCGATCGATCGAGCTTTCAATTCACTTCTTTATCTGAAATCATCCCATTTGTCTAGATATTGAAACATTTATTCATCAATCATCTGGGCTTGGTACAAGTGCCATTGTTCATAGCAGATCGTCGCTCTAACGGGAATTGTAGATTTTTTGCAGTTGAGAGGCTCGCGTCCCCCTCAAAATTATATGACTTTTATGAAAATAAATCAATTAATTTATGAATTCTTGCACCATTAACATGAAGTTATAATCTTAGATCAGACCGAATCTATAGCCTCGATCAGCCAGATGAGGTATGGCGGCGATCGACTTTCGTGAGTTCCTCGCCAGTTGTCTTACCAATTACCAATTACCAATTACCAATTACCAATCAGTACCTCACTCACTTGAAAATTGCTATAAAACTAACATCCCGTAACACAACTCAACGCGGAATTAACATATGAGAACCATGCAAAGTGTTCGGCACAACCTAACCCTCTACACCCTTGGTGGCATCATCTTCATCATTGCCGCCTTAATTTTAAAACCTTTTGCCATAGTCGGCGCCGGACAACGCGGCGTAATCATGCGTTTTGGCAAGGTAGATAACGCGATTTTAGATGAAGGCATCCACCCGATTTTTCCGATCGTCACTTCTGTCAAAACCTTGAGCGTCCGAGTCCAAAAAACAGACCTGAAAGCAGACGCAGCATCCAAAGACTTGCAAAAAATTAGTACAGACTTGGCAATTAACTGGAACATAGACCCCGCCAAAGTCAACCAAGTTTTCCAGCAAGTAGGAGACGAAGAACAAATTGTCAATAGCATTCTGAGTCCGGCGATTTCGGAAGTCCTCAAAGCAGCAACTTCTAAAAAAACAGCCGAAGAAATTATTACTAAACGCACAGAACTCAAAACAGAAATTGACAACTCTCTCAAAAAACGCTTAGCACCTTACGGCATCATCATCAGAGATGTATCCTTGGTGAACTTTGGGTTTTCTCCTGAATTTAGCAAAGCCATCGAAGCCAAACAGATAGCAGAACAAGAAGCCAAACAAGCAGAATTTACAGTTAAAAAAGCAACCCAAGATGCTCAAGCCCAAATTAACCGGGCTAAAGGGCAAGCAGAAGCTCAACGGTTGCAGCGACAAACTTTAACTCCCGAAATTTTGCAGCAGCAAGCGATCGAAAAATGGAACGGCCAATTTCCGACAGTAATGGGCGGCAACGGAGCTCTACCGCTGATTAATATTGCGCCTCCTACCGGTCAAGCTGCGACTCCTGGTAAATAAGCTGCTGCGCATCCTGATTGACGGAGTGCGGGGATTCGGGGAGAGGGGGAGACGGGGAGAGGGGGAGAGGAAATCAGGGTTTTTTACTGTGACAGTGAAGATGCGCTTTTTGTAAATGCCGGCGCAGTAAGCGCTGAAAATAAAACTAACAACTAACTTGAAATCCCGCTTAGTTAAAGACCAAGATGCAATGTACGTTCGCGAGTCCTGAAAAACGTTAAAGTAAGAAACAACTCGGAAATTGCAAAGGTTTACTTGAAAGTTTGGCTGATGGGAAATCGGGAGAACCAGTCAATTTATAATTTAGGTGAAGTGGGGGACGCAGCCGATCGCGATACTGCGTCAGAAGCACTGTGGCTGCGCGATCGAGCCTTGGATGCTACTACCAGCGGTATTATCATTGCTGACGCCAGCGCACCCGACTGTCCCATAATTTATTGCAATCCGGCCTTTGAACGGATCACAGGTTACGCAGCCGGTCAAATCTTGGGCCGCAACTGCCGATTTTTGCAAGGCCCCGATACCGATCGCACTACGGTAGCTAAGATCCGCGAAGCCTTGCGCCAAGGTCTAGCATTGCAGGTGACAATCAAAAATTACCGCAAAGACGGCACTGCTTTTTGGAACAAATTGTCGCTATCTCCCCTGCGAGACGACAGCGGTAATTTGACTCACTTCGTCGGAACTCAGTCCGACTTATCCGAGCGCATCGAAGTGCAGGAAGCCTTACAGCAAGCGAACGACCAACTGCAAACGATTTTGGAAGCAGTTCCGGGCATAGTATCTTGGATTAGCTCGGATTTGCGCTATTTGGGCGTCAACCGCCATTTAGCCAAACTGCACGGTTTGTCGCCGTCGGCCTTTGTGGGTCAAGATATCGGTTTTCTGGGCGCGAGCTCGGATTTTTACTCTTTTGTGGTGGAGTTTTTTGCCGGCGAGGTTACAGAAGCGGTTAAAGAACTCAGCGCTAAGGTGAAAACCCAGGGCGGAAAGTCGGCGGGACACTATTTGATTGTGGCTCAAAAGTACGATCGGGGTAACGCCGCTTGTCTGGTAGGGATTGATATTACCGAGCGCAAACGAGCAGAAGAAGCTCTGGTGCTGACTCGCAAGGCGGTGGAAAGTTCGAGCGACGCGATCGGCATTAGCGATGCTAACGGCACTCACATCTATCAAAATCCAGCGTTTTCTCAGCTATTTGAGTGGGAAACCGCAGAGGAATTTAAACTCGCTGGAGGTATACCGGCAGTTGTTGCTGACCCCGCAGTCGCTAGGGAGGTTCTCGATACGATCGCCCGGGGTTATTCTTGGTCTGGTGAAATTACCAACCGCACTAAAAGCGGCAAAATTTTGCAAGTGCTGCTGCGGGCCGATGCGATTAAAGATAGCACGGGGAAAATAGTCGGTCTGATTTACATGAATACCGACATTACCGATCGCAAGCGCACGGAACAAGAACTGCGACAAAGCGAAAAGCGTTTTCGATCGCTGATTGAAAATGCTAGAGACATTATTGTAATTCTCGACGAGAAAGGCTTTTGCCGTTATGTCTCTCCTTCCCTAGAGCGAATTTTGGGCTACCCGACGGCGGAAGTCCTCGGCCGCTCTGTATTTGACTTGATTCACCCCGATGAATTGCCGATGGTGGATCAAGTTTTTAAAGGTGTCATCCAAATGCCGAGAGTTGGCCTGGGATTGGCGGAATACCGAGTGCGGCACAAGGACGGTTTCTGGTGCGTGTTGGAAGCGGTGGCGACGAATTTGCTTGCTGAACCTTCGGTGCGGGGAATTGTCGTCAACTGTCACGATGTGACTGAACGCAAGGCGGCTGAAGACCAATTGTTGCACGATGCTTTGCACGACGCCCTGACGGAATTGCCGAACCGCGCTTTGTTGACTGACAGGCTGGGTCAAGCTTTTGCTCGCGTCCAACGGCATCCGAACTATCAATTCGCAGTGCTGTTTCTGGATTTGGACAGGTTTAAGGTGATTAATGACAGTCAGGGACACCGCACGGGCGATCGGCTGTTGGTGGCTGTGGCTCGCCGCCTCTTGACTTGTTTGCGCCCGGGAGATACGGTGGCGCGTCTGGGCGGAGATGAGTTTGTGATTTTGCTCGAAGAGATTCAAGGTGTTGATGAAGCCATCGCCCAAGCCAAGCAAATTCTCAGGGCGATCGAACGACCGCTTTATTTGGAAGGTCATAAAGTTTTAATTACTGCTAGCATCGGCATTGCTTTGAGTACCGACAAATATCAGTGGCCGGGAGATATTTTGCGCGATGCTGATATTGCGATGTACCGAGCAAAATCTCTCGGTAAAGCTCGCTACGAAGTGTTTACGAGTGCGATGCACACTCGGGCTGTGGCTTTGATGCACTTGGAACACGATTTGCGGCAGTCGATTGATGAACTGAATTTGAAGTATTCGATAGTGGATGTAGCAGGTGGGGCGGCGGTGGAAAACTCGCCGTTCTGCGAAATCGACTGGAAGTTGGAGCGTCTGAAATCGCAATCGGCTCCTGCTAAATTGGAATGTCCTTTTACTGTTTATTATCAGCCGATCGTTTGTTTGAAAAGTGGCTCAGTTATCGGATTTGAGGCGCTGGTGCGCTGGATGCACCCGGAACGGGGTTTAGTTTCCCCGATGGAATTTATTGCGATGGCGGAGGAAACTGGGTTAATTATGCCTTTGGGTTTGTGGGTGTTGAACGAAAGCTGCCGCCAAATTATTCAGTGGCAGAGTTTGAACTTACCTGTGGGAAATTCGCGGCTGACAGTAGCAGTAAATCTTTCGGGGAGGCAGTTTTCAGAACCGGAGTCGATCGAGCAAATCAAGCAAGTTTTGCAGGAAACGGGTGTTGATGCTCGCTGTTTGAAGTTGGAGATTACTGAGACTGTGGTGATGGAAGATGGGGAAGCCGCGGCGGCGATGCTTTCGCAGTTGAGGGAGTTGGGAATTGAGCTGTGTATTGATGATTTCGGTACTGGTTATTCGTCTCTGAGTTATTTGCACAGGTTCCCGATTAATATTTTGAAGGTCGATCGCTCTTTTGTCAGTCGCATTGGAGCAGCGGGCGAAAATTTGGAAATCGTGCGGGCGATCGTCATGCTAGCGCGCAGTTTGGGGATGGAGGTAGTCGCAGAAGGTGTCGAAACCGCCGTGCAATTAGCTCAACTGCGGGCGCTCGGCTGCGAGTACGGTCAGGGGTACTTTTTCTCTAAACCTCTCGACAGCGAGGCTGCTACAGCGTTGTTGAGGATCTCGCCCAAATGGTAGATATCTTGCAAAAGTTCTTTTAATTAAATTTTGGAACAGGCTCTCCGGCCTGTTCCTAGCTATTTTTGCAAGAGGTCTGGTGAACCGAACCAAATACTTATATTATTTTTCAAAACTGATGCCACAGTATTCGTAGGGTGCGTCGATCGCCAAATCTCTTGCATTCAACCGACAATATTATAGCGACGCACCTGACACCATTGTTCAAAACTGATGCCACAGTATTCGTAGGGTGCGTCGATCGCCAAATCTCTGGCATTCCACAGACAATATTATAGCGACGCACCTTAAACATGGGGTGGACGAAATACACCCAACCCTTGTTTGGTCGTAAAAAATTTTTTAAATCATATTTCAGCGCGAGCGGCATTTTCTGAACGAATGGCTTCAGTGTTAACATGAGAGTTGAGTATAGCAAACTATCGACATAGGAAAAAACATATGTCTCAATCTGTTGTGCCAGCAGTCGAAGAAAAACAGCTCGATACTTCGCCCACATTAACTTTTGAAGAATACAAAGTTTATCAAAGCCAGGACGATGTAAAATACGAACTGTACAGAGGCCAATTAATTCCGATGGCAACGGCTAGCGCATTACATACAAGCATCTGCGAATTTTGGGTTTATAAATTGCAGCGTTATCTAGCGGAACACAATCTAGATTTAGTCGTAAAAACTTCTGTAGGAGTCAGAACAGAAGATGCGACATCCCGAATTCCCGATGTCGTCGTCTGCACAGAAAATTTGTGGCAACAAGCTCTAGCCAGACCCGGTTCGGGCATCCTTGACTTTGATGAAACGCCATTATTAGTAATAGAAGTAGTCAGCAAAGATCGGCGCGCAGATTACGTACTTAAACGAACAGAATACGAACTAGCTAACGTAGCAGAATATGTAATTGTTGACCCTGCCGAAAACAGACAGCGGGTGCGAGTTATGGCATTTCTCGAAGGTGATGACGTTTATACAGAGCTAAATTACTTGCCAGGTGAAGGAATGGTATCTGTAGTATTTCCCAATCTGAGATTATCAGTGGATGAAATATTGTGTCCGCCATTGGTAGAAGGGTTGATTAAGGAAGAACAAGCCAGATTGCAGGAACTTGGACAGCAAGCTGCAACGGAACGTCAACGGGCTGATGATGAGCGACAACGCGCTGATGATGAGCGACAACGCGCTGAAAGATTGGCGGCGAAGTTGCGGGAGTTGAATATAGATCCTGATTCTGTTTAGGAAATTGGATCGAGTAGGTGAAGTGAAGCTATCCCGCGTATCTCAATCATCTAATGGCAAGTCGCGGAGGAAATAAAAGCGATCGCCCTCCGCATCATTTCCCTTTTCTCGCCCTAAGTAACCTGTCAGCGGTGAAGAAAGTTCTATCGTCAAATCGCTTACTGATTGGTATGTTAGCTTAGAATCAGTGGCAAATTTAGCATTGTATTGAACTTTAATCTCCACAACCGTTGGAAACTCGCTATCGGGCTCGCAAAGTTGTTTGACTGCTTGCACGATTTGCGATCGCACTTTAAGATTGTTCCAAACTCGGTCAATATAATCCTTAACTTTAACATCAGCATCTTCGCCAAACGGCTTTTGCTCTAAACAAGGTTTTAGGTCTAATAAATTAATCGAACCTGGATATTTAGCTTTCAGTTCAACAAGTCTTTGCAATGTTTCAGGGCGAATGACATTCATCTGGTTTCCGATAGCAGTTTTGTTAGCGTGTCTGTTTAACTGACCGGCGGCCATAATTATCTTAATACAGCAGTTGTATTGTTGCTGAAGATGCTTGTGTCCTAACTTGATAAGTTGCGCTGGCGTTCCATCAGCTACAGTTTCACTTTTGGTAGCTTTGCATTCTCCTACTACCTGATAGGGAGTTTCACAGTAGAAATCTAATCCGCCAGCGCCCCCGGTTGATTCAGGATCGAGACTGGCCTCTGCTTTGTGGTTAGAATTTCCGAAACCTAGCTCGATCAAACTTTTGCGGACTAATTTTTCAAAGCCATTACCGTCGCTAGAGTTGCCGGTTTGTGAAATTGTTTCGATCCAACCTAAATCTGGATCGGGTTGTGTTGCTGGTGATTTTTCCGACCAACCAAGAAACATTTTGAGTTCTGCGTTTAGTTGTTTGGCTTTTGGGTTGGTGGTGCACAAAAGGGCGATCGCACTTTGCAACTCTTCCAATTCTGGATGAGGAGGTGGCAGTCTATTTTCTAGCTGGTAACGCCGTTGGGGAAAAGTAGTATTACTCAACACTGGTGAAGCATCAGTCACAACAAAACGAGGTAAACCTACAAATTTACCTATCTTATCCTGACTGTTTGGATTCGCTGACACCTCCAGCGGTTGAGGTAGATGATAGACACGCAAGTAAGCCAGAAAGATATTCTGCCACAACCCCAGTGTCTCCTGCAATCCTTCTTTTGTCCATACTGTTAACGGTGACAAAACATCTAACGGTTCAGTCTCATCTACGACTTGGCAGAATTCGCACCTAGCCCAAGCTTTAATCGCTACAGTCTCAGTGTCCAAGTGAATCCGAGAATTTTCACCAATAGAAAATAAATTTAAGCGGTAGTATCGCTCAACTGAAAGTAGGATTGTAGAAGAGTTAGCAGGATACAGAGCAAATTGCCTGCCAGGATTGAGGAACATCCGAGGCATAGCTGCGATTGTTTGCCCTTTGATTAAGGCTTCAATTTCAGGTATGGGAAGACACAATGCTGTTGAAAGTGAAACTAGCTGGCTCATTTTTTAGTTAGCTAAATTCCTAAGTTGACTTGATTAGCTGAGTCAAGCACACTTTGAGGAATGCTGACGGGCATATCTTCATCCATCAAATTTTCCGGTTCCTGACCCGAAGGATCGCTCAAAATCTCTCTGATTAGAGGGTTATTAATGGCTAGTTGGTTCTGCTGGATAAAATCCATAATCTCCGCTTCACTCAAGTTGTAACTTTCACGGTTATCTAATACAAATTGAATAGCCAAAAGAGGCTTGATATCTTCACCTCGTAACAGCACCCATTCTCCCCCTTTCTCATTCAGCAGTGTCCTGACAGATTCTCTAGCTTTGGTAGCATTTGGACTGATTTTTTTAGAGCGAACTAGACAACCACGAGTTAAATCAAATTTTTTGTAATCAATCAGTTGACCTAATATAGCCTGTACGCCTGTTCCACCAGACTGCTGAACAATAGCTACCCCTATTTTGACTATTTTTCCATCTTCTATGCCAATAATTTTGAAGTCTAGGTAGCATTTTTTGCCTTTAATTACTTCAACCTTATCGATTTTAACTTCCTCTACTGTATCTCCGACTAAGCTGGAAAACCCAAGCCGAAGAGCGTTACCAATTGCATCATTATCTTCTAGATAATTATCTAGAGATTCCTCAACACCTGCCAACTCATTCTTAAAGGCAGGTTCAACCGGATGCTGCGGTGGTGGCGGTGGTGGTGTTTGCGTTGGCGTTGGCGAGATATCTTCAGGCACAACAAAATGCTCTGCACACCAGTTCAATACAGCCCTTACAGTAGGTCTTTGCTTCCCAAATTCTTTGAGTTTATTTTCATCAAATGGATAGAGAGGTGATGGAGAAGTTTGTTGATGTTCCTGATAAAACTCTTTCAACCAATAAGAAACAATCACTACCACATCATCCGAGTTGAGATAGTTCAGTTCGATAGGTTTCCCGCCAAGCCGATCGATTACTGCCTCAGCTTGTGGTAAAACCTTAACTTGGTCTCTCCAAGTTTCAGGATACATAGCTAACAGCAACACACCGCGTTTGAGGTTATTGTATAAATCCTTAGCCAAGCTAGCAACAATCTGTGCTGCTGTAAAACCATTGTCATCGGCATCAGCATTGTCTAGTTCATCAAAACATATTACTGGCACTCTGTAATCGCTCAGTATGTCGAGAATTTGGCGAACAGTGGTTAATGCTTCTGCTTCTTTGTCCTCTCTTTTAGAATTGGGTAGCCCCATTTCCTCAGAACGTGTATCTGTCAATTCCAATCCAGAAAGCCAGTGAGTAGCATAGATAGCGTGGCTAGAAGAAAGTGTCCACAAAATAGCTTTCACTAGATAAGGGTTATTAATTTCCGGCTTAATTTTAATAACACTATCAGTCAAGCGCTCGACTAATTCATTTGGGTATTTTTCCAACCAAGATGGGAACAACATACGGATATATTGCTGAGGGGTGTAGCTGAAATTCTTAGCTTCGTTAATTAAAGCTGCTGCCAGTTCTTGCCACTGCATCACCCCTTGGCAACTCCCAGATGCTCTAAGGCTAGAGGCTACATTTTGGATAAATTGATACTTAATCTGATTTAAGTTGTCATACTTACCCATATAGACAAACAAAGCAGTGCCATCTGCCTGTAAGCCGTGCCGAATTCGACTGATGATTTGGCTTTTCCCTAGTCCCTTTTCTGCTGTGATAGTGATGCCCACAGTTTGACGCTGCCCTTGCCGCACTTGTGCAACTGCCTGAAAAATTGCATTAGAAGCGTGAGCATTGATTGAGGGAACATCAGGAAAACTCTTGCCCCAGATTTGCTGTGGTCTTACCACAGTATGTCCTGCAAATGGGTTGTGAGTTCTAATGAGTTCGTCAATACTAGATGTAGTCATATTCCTAGTTATGCTAACAAAATGAGGAGTGAGAAGCGAAAAAAGTTTAGGGTTTCAGACGCTTGGCATAGCAGCGCAATCCGCCCACTTCAGTAGTAATGGAATCTTGAATTTTGTCTGCGGCGCTATCTTCGACGCTTCCACCCTGAAGTTGAAAAATGTCATTAGCCTGCATTTCCAACAGCCATTCGTTAAACTGAGAACGGCTGACTTTTTCCCCAATTTCCCGCCGCATCCGATAAATCGGTACCAAATCGTCAAAGTTGTAATCTTGGTTCAGCCGATCGTACACATCGATCGCCAAAGCCTTAAAATCGTTGTATGATACGATCGCCCCTGCATCCTTCTTCCCCGTCTCCACAGCCACACTCGCCGCACCATCCTGATGCCGAATCCACTTGAGCAAAGAATTTCCCAGCCGAGTACCGATTTGAGAACCATCAAACTCAAACAGAGAATCACTACTTTTCAAGCCCTGCGTTAAAACCTCTTTCCCCTTCGCGCTCAACTCCACCCGCGTCACCCGATTTACCAGCGAATACTCAATCGCCCCAGATTCCTGCAACTGCGCGAGCACTTCCAGATACCTCTGACTCGTCTCATTAGTGCGCACAATCCGCTTAGTCAAATCCCCCTTTTTAACCGGAATCTGACCGCCTCCCAAATCCCACAAATTCAGCAATACCCGAACTTTCGCCTTCGCATCCCAAACCGCTTGCTCTTGGGGCGTCAAAGTTTTAGACACAGCAATTTCATTTTGCTCAGACATATGTATACCTTTAAATCCCTATTGTTAGTATCAAATTTTACCAGAAATTTTGCTAAAAAACATCTCAACTTCTGAGCAAAATAGCGCGCGAGGCGGATCACAACCCATGCAAATTTCATTTAAAAATAATTGGCATTGACTAAAATTTGATTATTTGATACAATAACTGGTTGGACGATCGATCGCACTTCAAAATATCCACAGTCAATAAGAGCGATCGTACATTTCAATCAAAACAATCCGAATCAACGCCACTTACAACTTAGCAACCTCAACAAATATAGCGATCCCAACCGCAGCCAACCACCAGCAATTCAACTTAACTGCGACTTTAGTTCAATGCCCAATTCAGCCTTTAGAAAGACGAATTCAACCGAAACATCTTGTTACATTGCAATCAAAGCATTGAACAGAATTTTACCCATGAAAACTATTCCCGACCAAATTGCAGACATCAAAGAAAAACTGCCAGATTTCACTCCCACCCCTCCCGGTTTAAAAGCCCAAGTATCCAGCCACGACCTCAAAGCCCGCTTAGATTGGGGCGAACCCGGACTCACAATCATCGACGCCCGCGATTTTGAAAGCTTCGACAAAAGTCGCATTACCGGCGCCGTACCAATGCCAATGGATGAATTAGTAGAGCGAGCAAAATCCAGCCTAGAGCCCGAGCGCGACATCTACATTTACGGTGAAAGCGACGAACAAACGGCAGAAGCCGCCAACCTTCTCCGCGCAGCAGGGTTTAGAAAAGTAGCCGAACTAAAAGGCGGAATTCCAGCTTGGAAAGCCATCGACGGCCCCATTGACGGCGCGATGGAACACGATAATCCGGGCCCCGACGCCTACAACGTTTTCGCTCGCCTGGAACATCACGCCAAAGCCCAGAAAATCAACAAATAACCTCAGATTCGCGGCACGATTAGCCAATAAAATCTGACACTAAAAAAACCCGGTATCACAAAAGTTACCGGGTTTTTCAATGACAAATAAAATCAAATAAAATAGGTTCGTAGTGAGGACTTCAGTCCGCATCTTTCATGACTAGAACTAAAGTCCTCACTACCAACTCCAGAAAATAGGTTCGTAGTGAGGACTTCAGTCCGCATAAAAAATTGATTGCTAATATTATCTTTCTCTTATATTTCCTTCCTACCGTCCAAATACGCCCGAATCTCCCCGAACATCAGGCGGTTAGCATCAAAAGTAATCAACTTAACAGCTTCCTCAGCAGAAACCCAAGCAGAATTTTGAACTTCCTCAACTTGCAAAACCACATCTCTTGAATTGACAAAGCCTAAAAAATAAGTCACAGTCTTTTCAATCGGCTCCCCATCCTTAACAAAGGAATAATGTTCCGTAAAACTCGGCTCATCCAGCATTTTAAAATCACATATGCCAGTTTCCTCCGCAAATTCTCGCCTAGCCGTTTCCGCTGGAGATTCCCCCGGATTCGCGTGACCTTTCGGAAACGCCCAATGTCCGGCTTGATGTTGAATCAACAAAAACAAACTATCAGAACCCTTCCCAAAAATCGGCACAATCCCAAAACATTCATCTTTCATCTTGATCCGGTTTCCTATTAATCATCGTGTTCTTTATAAGGTTCGTAGTGAGGACTTCAGTCCTCTGATTTTGATGCGGACTGAAGTCCTCACTACGAACCTATTTGATTGTGTTTTTGACCGCAGAGTTAATATTACAACCCAAAATTACAATTCCCACCCCAAGCGAGTCGGCTGTTCGTAAACCCGCTTCAAAGTATTAACATCCCTCGCAGAAATAGGTGGCGGATTCCGCACCTGAGAAAAATAAAGCACATCAGTTTCCAGCAAACTGTGACCCCAAATTCCCAAAGCGTGACCCAACTCGTGCCGCGCCGTCGCCGGAACATACTTACCCACTTGATTCGGATTTAAATAAACCGCAAACCGATGAGATAAAACAGTTTTCTCCCCATCCCGACGATTGTACAACTCATAGGTGGATTCCCCGGAGCGCGATCGCCAAAGCCCTTGACGCAAAGGCGGAGCCTGACATAAAATTCTAATATCAGCCGCCTCGGAACTATCCACGACTTGCAAAGGCAAATAAACCCCCCATTCCCGCACAACACCCAACACCGCTGCTATCCATTCTTCCGACTTATTCGCATCAACCGGACGCTCCACATACACCTGAATCGGGAACTTCGACCACAGTAAATGACCGACATTCGGCTGTTTAACCCGATCGAAATAATCGCCACTATTAGTCGCATCTTGCCAATTAGCCAGCGTTGGCGGTAAAGGGTGAACCTGTGGAGAAGGCCAAGCATTCGGGAGAGGAGCAACAGAAAGACTCGCAGCAGGAGCATTAACCTGAGTAAAAATTATCAGGCTAAAACAACACAAAGCCAATCTCAAACCGACCAGCAATCGAGCTTTGAGCGTAAATTTCCACAACCGCATTTCTCTGACCGCAGATACACAAAAACAAACGCAGATAAATTCAGATTATATCAACTTCATCTGCGTTCATCTCCGTTCATCTGCCTACATCTGCGGTTAAAAATTCTAATCTTACAACTTAGGAGTCAACCAACCAGCACTCAAAATAATAGTCAAACCCATAAACACAATAGACAGACCCCAAGTAATCCGGTTGAGAGTTGTTTCCGCACTCTTGGCGCTCGTAAACAATTGAGCTTGTCCGCCAATCCCTCCAATGCCATCGCCTTTAGGACTGTGCAGCAACACAAAAACCACAAGTCCTAAAGCAGACAAAGACCAGATAACTTGTAACACAGAAACAATATTCATAATTCTGGGTAATTGGTAATTAGTAATCGGTAATTCATCATCATATCAAATTTGGTCGATCGCACACAACTTCAGTTAGGGACACAGCACTGCCCACAAGAGCCAACAATCGCTTAAAAACCTTTGTATCTCTCGTTCGCAGCCGAGGCCCGATCCCCCTAAATCCCCCTTAATAAGGGGGACTTTGACGCTTATTCTTGTCCCTCGCAGCCCAGCCTCGATCCCCCTAAATCCCCCTTACAAAGGGGGACTTCGAGCCATTTCTTGTCCCCCCCTTGTTAAGGGGGGCTAGGGGGGATCTGGCCTTAACCGTCAGTCAGCAGTCTGGCACTACATTTTAGTTCACATCAATCAACACGGCGCCTAAGTCCCTACCTGTAGCCCGGACTTGCTAAAGCCGCACCCGCACCGGAGTGCGATTAGCGCGAACTTCAAATTCAGCCGGCTCAATCATAGACTTTCCGGTCATCTCCGGGGGCTGAGGCAACCTCAACAGCTCCAAAATCGTCGGCGCCACATCGGCCAAACAACCGTCCGCCCTCAGAGCAACATCCCCTCCGTGACCCGGAATCTTCAGACCTTCGCCTTCAATTAAAATAAACGGCACTGGGTTAGTAGTGTGAGCCGTCCAAGGATTCCCATCCTCATCGAACATCAACTCAGCATTTCCGTGGTCAGCAATAATAATTGCGGTTCCCCCAGCTTTGGAAATCCCGGTCAACAGCCGCCCCAAACATTTATCCACAGTTTGTATAGCAATTATCGTCGCATCCACCATCCCCGTATGACCAACCATGTCGGGGTTAGCGTAGTTAAGCACCACAAACGAATAAATCCGCTTGGACAAAGCCTCCAGCGCCACATCCGTCACCTCAGCCGCCGACATCTCCGGCGCCTCATCGTAAGTCGCCACCATCGGGCTCTGCACCAACTCGCGGTCTTCCCCCTCATAAGGCTCTTCCAGACCCCCATTAAAAAAATAAGTCACGTGAGCGTACTTTTCAGTTTCCGCTGTCCGCAACTGTCGCAAACCGTGGTTAGAAATCACCTCACCCAGAATATTGTTCAAATTCTGGGGTTCAAAAGCCACCAGTACCGACGACAGTTTGGGGTCGTACTGAGTAAAACTGGCAAAAGTCAGCGGCTCAATTAACGGCCGTTCAAAGCCCTTAAAATCTGGCGCTACAAAGGCCTGAGTCAATTCTCTAGCCCTGTCTGGGCGAAAATTGAAGAAAATCATCCCATCCCCGGATGCCACCGCTCCCGGGGCAATGCGAGTCGGAATTGCAAACTCGTCGGTCACTCCGACCGCATAGGAGGCCTGCAACACATCAACTGCCGATCGACCGTCAGGCGCTCCCTCAATCGTCATCACCTCATAGGCGCGCCGCACCCGATCCCAGCGTTTGTCCCTGTCCATCGCGTAATAGCGACCGCTGATAGTAGCAATCCGACCGACTCCTACCTGTTTGATATAATCTTCAATCTGGCCTAAAGCTTGCACACCCTCTTTCGGAGTAGTATCGCGGCCGTCTGTAATCGCGTGAATGCAAACCTCAGCAATTCCCTGTGCCTTTGCTAGCTTTAGCAAACCCAAAATGTGACTCAGATGCGAGTGTACCCCGCCCTCGGAACAAAGACCAGTCAGGTGCAACTTGCCGCCCCGACTGCGCACTTCGGAGCAAAGCTGAACCAGCGCCCGGTTGTCGAGCAAAGAACCGTCTTCGACAGCATCGGAGATTCGCACCAACTCTTGAGGAACCACGCGGCCCGCGCCCAGATTCAAGTGACCCACTTCCGAGTTGCCCATTTGTCCGTCTGGAAGCCCTACCGCCCGGCCCGATGTGTTAATCAGAGTTCTGGGATAAGCGGCCCAGAGACTGTCCATCACGGGTGTTTTTGCCAAGGCGATCGCATTTCCGTCTTTTGCTTCACGATAACCCCAGCCGTCTAGAATAATCAGCACTACAGGAGATACAGACGTTTGTGCCATGCGAATACCTTATTTAGAATAATTAATTTCTCGATCGTCATTTCCGATTTTGCGGAACATCTTCCGCCGATCAGTTTACATATTTTTGACGCTCCTGCCCAACAACGCCAACCCAAATTCCCTCAGCCGCAGCATTTTGGGAACTAATTTAGACCCGATCGGCGAATTGTTTAATTGATTGCCTTGCCTTGAACTGTGAAGCCACAGTCCGAGACTGTTACCCGATCTCACCAACAGCGACCGTGCTTTGGCGCCCCGATTTTTACGAATAGTTCAATGGTCGGTGGCTTTTTTAACACTCAAAAGAATACCACACTTGGCTGCGTTTTGCTTGCATCAAAAAATCAATTAAACAGCCTTGACGGGGCTGCGCACAACTTTAGAGGAGTTGAACAAAAATTGGTTTCCGATTCGGCTCACTGTCAGCGAACATAAAATTATACAACATCTTTTTTGATTTTGACATCGTAATTGCCAAAGAAATTGCGATCGATCGGACTAATTTCCATTTGTTTGGATCTCGCCACTTCGACATTTTGGATCGCAGCACCCCCACCCGAATCGATCGCACCAGGCCGATCGGGAATTCGACAACGCTAGCGCCAGCGATCCCCGTTCGATCGGTACGCACGGCCCTCACTCCCCGTGCAGCAGCCATCCGCTGAGCAATCAAAGTGCCGATCGCCTGTTGGACACTTTGATTGGACGGGCCCGAGCGAAACTGTCCAAAAGCGATCGCCATTGATATCCTAAGCTGGTCGCGAAAACCCAGCGCCCGCTCCCACATCAGATCGTCAGATCGTCAAGATCAACTTGGCAATTTTCAAGCGATCGCATAACATCGAACAGATAAACTTAAAACGACAACAGGCTTTAATTGTAGAGCCTGATTGAAGGTCTGGAAATTAAGCATTTGGGGGCGATCGGCAATGCACAAACTTTTATATTTTGCGACTATAGGACTACTGGCTTTCTCGATCGGAGGCTGCGGCGACGGGGGTAGCAACACGGCCAGCCCCAGTCCTAGTCCCAGCGCAGCTTCTCCGTCTCCGGCAGCCTCCGGCAGCCCCACCCCAGGAGCTCAGACTTTCTCATCTCCAATCGTCGCGGCCCAGCCACCAGGGTTAATTCGATCGACCAACCCAGAGGAACGCGCAAGACAGGCTGAAACAGGCATCGGCGACAACAAGAACCAGCCCAAAAAGACACCCGCGCCCGGTCAGCCCCTATCCCAAGGCCCCTTGACACCAGCCAATACCGGTCTACAAGACCCCTTTGGGGCCCTGCCCCCGATCGCAGTTCAAAACCCAGCCGGAGCTGCCGAAGTCGCAGCAGGGCCGATGACAGCCAATCCGTTGCCCAAACTGCCAAAGCGACTGGTTGCCGCGATCCCTACACTGCCAGAGCTATCCCGCCCAGTCCAAATTGGAGGAACTAAGCTCAAAGGCCCTGCCGCTCCCGAAATCAATCTCAGCCCGACAGCAAAAGGCGTTCTCAGCGAGTTCAGGACGCTTCAGGCTCTGCTGGATGACACCACACAATATTCTGAGTACGGTTCGGATGTGAGTAGATTAGTCGAAACTCTTTACGGATCATACGCAAACAAAAATTTTGGTGTTACCAGACGAGAGTTACTCCTAACTAATCGGCCATTTTTCCGAAGAATAGAAAAAACTCTGGATGAATATGTGACAGCCTCAAGGTTGTGGGGCCTTTACGGAGACAAATCACCTCCTGATGCTCTCCGGTGTTCCATCGTCCCGGCAATTGCAGAGGCAATTGAGATATATCGACCGGTGACAGAAAAAAGGGGGGCAATTTCCTGCGTGACGCGAGTAAATTTGCTGCAAGCAGTTTGGCGGCAGGGCCAGAAGAGACTTGATGCAGCCCTGCGCGATCAAGACTATGAGGCGCGAACCATAGCCAAAGCGCCTATTCTGCCAGTTTTATCCGAAACCCCGACAAATCCTCAGCCCGCAGGCGAGAAGGCCCTGGGTCGGAAAGTGGCCTCGTTGCCAGAACTACCAGGGCTAAACCCCGCGCCAGTAGGACTCCGCCCCGCGAGAAATCCGCTAATAGCCGCCAGACCATTAGGAGATACTTCTCTGCCGTCCGGCCAAGGCGCGCAAGTAGGCTCGCCGCGCCAAGTTCCGGGGCTGAATGCTCCGAACTTGGGCAGTCGCCCCGGACAGCCAGGCCTGCCGTCCGGTGAAGGCACGCAAGTAGGCTCGCCGCGCCAAGTTCCGGGGCTGAATGCTCCGAACTTGGGCAGTCGCCCCGGACAGCCAGGCCTGCCGTCCGGCGATGGCTCGCAAGTAGGCTCGCCGCGCCAAGTTCCGGGGCTGAATGCTCCGAATTTGGGCCGTCGCCCCGGACAGCCTGGCCTGCCGTCCGGCGATGGCACGCAAATTAGCTCGCCACGGCAAGTTCCGGGGCTGAATGCTCCGAACTTGGGCCGTCGCCCCGGACAGCCTGGCCTGCCGTCCGGCGATGGCACGCAAATTAGCTCGCCGCGCCAAGTTCCGGGGCTGAATGCTCCGAACTTGGGCCGTCGTCCAACTCCATCAACAACTTCCGATACGAATCCACGTACCGCTACGAATCCGCGTACCGATACGAATCCACGTACCGCTACGAATCCCCGCCGTCCAGCACCCGATCGCCCGCCCCAGCCAATTGCCGCTAGACCCCTAGGAGTGCCGAATCTGCCACCATTACCAGTAGATAAGCGCCCGCCCCAGTGGGTAGACCCCAATCCGCCGCCGGTCAAGGAAGTTCCTGCACCGCAGCCACCGCCTTCTACCGACCTCGCTACAGGTACCGAAGTCAGCGGGGTGGTAAAAGTTGGGAACGAGACCCAAGTGATTGTCAGAGTACCGACTGAACCAACCAGTCGATATGTCAAAGTAGGACAGCGACTGTCTAACGGGCAAGTTTTGGTGAAGCGGGTTGATATTAAGTCAGGAGCAGATCCGATCGTGATTCTGGAGGAAAACGGCGTTGAGGTAGCCAAATCAGTTGGGCAAAAACCCCCAAGTCCCGATCGAAAACCCGCCAATGCAGTGATTAGCGGTCTGCAAAATCCTAATAGAGCGACGGGCGCTAAAAATTGACGATCGAGCCGGAAAAATGCTAAAGGCAAAAACTCTAATTTTTGCCTTTTTGTATCTAGGTCTGATATCAAAGTTTGAAAGTAAACTTAATATAGAGTTAGCGCTGCTGAAAAATTACCCTTAGGGATTAAAAAATACCAGATATTTCAGCAACTATTAGCTTCTCTAAAATCTCTATTACTACTATTTTGAAGTCAAAGGAGATTTCCCATGCTCGGTTCAATTCAAAAATTAGGGATGGCGATCTTAGTTGCTTCTTGTATCGGAGGCATCGCTAATCTGTTCAATCCCCAGCCGTCAATGGCTCAACCAAAAGACGAAGCCAAAAAAGAGGAAGCAAAAAAAGAAGAAGGCAAACGCCCCCCCTTCTGCCAAGGCAACCCTCCTACAGGGAGAGTGAAATGTAATTATGAGGGGGCAGACAACTACGAGGGAGACTTCGTGAATGGTCTCCCCGACGGCACGGGACTTTATGTATACGCTAATGGCGATCGCTACGAAGGACAGTTTCGGAATGGAGTGCCAAATGGTAGAGGAACATTCATTTTTAAAGATGATGCCCGCTACACAGGCGTGTTCCAAGACGGCACTATGAGATCGGGGACAGTGGTTTTTGCCAACGGCGAGCGCTACGTTGGAGATTTCGCAGTTGTCGTCAACGTGACGACTAAAGTCGTTAGCAGCCAACCTTCTGGGCGGGGTCAGTTTTTTTACTCTAACGGCGATCGCTACGAAGGACAATTCTTTGCAGGCTCGCCCTTTGGGCCTGGGGTATTAGTACGCAAAAACGGCACTAGCTGCTCTGGTACGTTTTTCAATCTAGAACTTGACGCTAGTGTCACCTGCAATTTTCCTAACGGCACGCGCTATGAAGGAGAATTGCGAAAGGGATTGCCTCATGGTGTCGGGACAATGATCGATGTTAATGGCAGGCGCTTTCCAGGGGTATTCCGTAACGGGAAACCGGGACTGTCGTCATAAATTGAGCTGTCAAGGCAACTTTGGACAGGAAATCAGACAAAAGACAAACGACAAAGCAAGATAATATCCAGAAACGCATAGGAGAAGCTTGGTTAATGATTGCCCCTTTTAAAACCAATGGAATAGCTCTATTAGTTGGCTCGGCGATCGGCATCGCTAGTTACGTGACTTATCCCTTGCCTTCAATGGCGCAAGTAGGGGTAGGAGCTAACAGCGGTCGTTGTGTGCCAGCGATCGCTACAGGTAGAGTTAGGTGCGATTACGACAGTGGTGATAGCTACATTGGAGACTTTGTTAACGGTTTGCCCAGCGGCACCGGGGTATATGTATACTCCGGTGGCGATCGCTATGAGGGGCAGTTCCGTCTCGGTCAACCAAACGGTCGAGGACAATTTATATTTAAGGACGATGCCCGCGTCGAGGGCGTCTTCCAAAATGGCAAAATCAGCTCCGGGACAGCTATTTTTACTAATGGCGATCGCTATGTGGGGGCGTTTTCTCTGAATCGAAAAGTGGGTGTGCCAACAGGACAGGGGCAATTTATCTTTGCTAACGGCGATCGTTTTGTCGGTCAATTCTTGGGGGGCAAGCCTTTAGGTGCGGGAGTGTTCACTCGCGCCGACGGTACCCGGTGTTCGGGACAGTTCTTTAGTCAAGAACTTGATGCTAGGGGTACTTGTACCTTTTCTAACGGTATCCGCTACGAGGGAGAGTTGCGGAAGGGATTGCCTCACGGCAAAGGCACTATTATTGATACCCGCGGCAAGCGTTTTCCGGGAGTGTTCCGCGACGGCCAGCGGCTGGAACGATAAACTGGAAATTAATGCGATCGGTGATTGAGGGCGGGTGAGGGGCGATCGCATTCTGGGCGATCGTCAATAATTTTTATACAAAACCTGCCCTTGCCAATGGGTGAATTCAAAACTCTTTAAAACCCGTAACTGATAATTTCTAATGTTCTCATCGCGATCGCTAATTTAAAATTTCCAGTTCAAATTTAATGGAGGCGTTTTGATATGACAACTGCTACTTCTGCTTCCGGGCGCGCCAGCGAATTTCCTTTTGACTTTGCCCCGCAGCGGACTCAAGATGCTGACTTGTTGCGACAACTCGATTTTGTTCCCGGTTTGAAAGAAGTCTTGACTTTGCGGCAAGTTCATGCTTTGGAACACGCTACGGTTTGGGTACTCAGTCAATCTGGAGGTACACCAACAGCAAGAGCCGATAATCAGTTATTGGGCGGGATGTCCACTGACCAAGGATTTTATCTCTACGGCCGCGTTAACATTGCACAGTTGCGTCATGCAGTGGAATCTGCCTTGCAGCGGATTGCTAGCGGAGAGTGGGATTTAGCCGTACATCCCCGCTGCGGCACCAATTTGTCGGTAGCAATGCTGCTGACTGCTGGACTTGCTGTCGGCATCAATTTAGCTCTGCCGAAGGGGCCTATTTTGCAACTTTTGGGTTTGGGTGCGGCGGCGGCGGCGGCGGCTCAGTTAGCTCCCGATGTGGGAGCTCTGGCTCAGCGCTACGTAACAACTGCTATTCCGTTTAATTTGAGCGTTGTTGATATTTCTGTAAGTCACGACTTCTGGGGACGCGAAGCTCATTTTGTGCGGGTGCGTTGGGTTGAATAGCTGCTGCGAGAAAGGGAGAGTGTCCGATGGGGAGATGAGAAAAATCTTATTTCTTCATTTCTTCTCCCTTGCTGCTTTTTTGATGATTCATTCTTACTTTTTATGGCTTTTTGGCTGCGTTTAATTAGTGCTTTAAATTCAGGACAATCCCACTTGCTCCCATCAAATAATGCCACAGATAAGACGGCGGTTGAAACCGCGTCTATAAAAACTTTCGTCCGCTTTCGGGCCGACGGTCGAAGAGCGCGTAATTTCAACCGCTCATTCTTCAACCCAGGGAGGTGGGTTTTGTTGGTATAGACGCGGTTTCAACCGCCCGGTCTTCTGATCCCAAGCGTATTGATCTAAAATCAATTTGGCGATCGCCCTGGCAACTCGAACTCACCTTCAATACACCATCCGAGTCCCTATGTCAATCAAAAAAATTCTTTCCATAGCCCTGTTAATTTTCATCCCCATTTCCATCGCCGCCGAGTATTTGCACTGGGGTTCCCTCACAGTTTTCATCACATCCGCCCTAGGCATTATACCTCTGGCGATTTGGTTGAGCACGGCAACAGAAGAAGTGGCGATCGTCACAGGGCCCTCCATCGGCGGCCTATTAAATGCAGTCTTCGGGAATGCTACGGAATTAATTATTGCCATAGTAGCCCTGAAAGCCGGCTTAATTGACATTGTGAAAGCCAGCATCACCGGCACAATTATCAGCAACTTGCTCTTGGTTATGGGATTTTCCATGCTGCTGGGAGGAATTCGCTACAAAGAACAAGAATTTAAGCCAATTATCGCCCGGGTGAACGGTTCCACCATGACTCTAGCAGTGATTGCGATTCTGCTACCGACGATGGTAATTTACACGTCGAATGGAGTGGAACCCGCAGCCATTCAGAATCTTTCGTTGATAACTGCGATCGTCCTCATTGCAGTTTACGCACTAACCCTGCTATTTTCCTTAAAAACTCACAGCTATCTTTACGAAGTCGGCATACTAGAGTTAGAAGATTCTGAAAATACCGATGAATCTACTGCACACAAACCGAATTTGTGGCTGTGGATTGGTGTGCTAGTCGCCTCAACTGTCGCAGTTGCTTTTGAATCAGAAATTTTCGTGGGCGTAGTCGAAGAAACTACCAAAGGATTGGGACTGACACCGCTGTTTACAGGCGTAATTCTGTTGCCGATTGTGGGCGGCGCGGCGGAATACGTAACGGCGGTGGGAGTGGCGATGAAAAACAATATGGATTTGTCAGTTTCCGTGGCGATGGGTTCTAGTTTGTTAGTTGCTTTGCTGGTTGCGCCGGTGTTGGTGATTATCGGTATCGTGATTCATCAGCCGATGGATTTAAATTTTAATCCGTTTGAAGTGGTTGCAGTTGCGATCGCAGTGACAATCGCTAATCTAATTAGTCTCGACGGGCGATCGAATTGGCTGGAAGGAGTGCTGCTTTTAGCAACATATATTGTGTTGGGAGCAGCATTTTACTTTCACCCCATTACTTGAACCAGGTTGGTAGTGAGGACTTTAGTCCTAATAAAGTAGGTTGCTAGTCAGGACTTTAGTCTTTGCTGCTAATTGGCTAAAGAAAGGACTGAAGTCCTCACTACGAACTTGTAGGGTGCGTCAGTTCCCAGTTCCTGAATAATCAATGAAAACACGCTCTACTGACGCACCCTACTTTAACT
>NZ_JAUBUN010000038.1:0-18146 GCF_036702665.1 Microcoleus sp. Aus8_D2 | reverse complement strand
AACTTGTAGGGTGCGTCAGTTCCCAGTTCCTGAATAATCAATGAAAACACGCTCTACTGACGCACCCTACTTTAACTTGTAGGGTGCGTCAGTTCCCAGTTCCTGAATAATCAATGAAAACACGCTCTACTGACGCACCCTACTTTAACTAGCTGTTTCTTCAGCGGTTGCTATAACAAAAATTAGGCAGGAATTAGTACGGACAGCGACACTCTTGAACAGTAACACACTCTATTCTGCAACTTTTTCCTTTGCGTCTCCTCTCGCGACAATCAGCATCATCCTGACATTGTGAGGTGACTTTGTTCTCACAAATTTGCTGGCGCCCAAAAGTACCTAAATTTTGTACAGAAACTTGAGCGGTAAGCGCACCCTGTTCTATAACTTGGTTATTTTCTTTGATTTCATAGGCAAATTTATTTTCGCCCTCTAAAACCGAAAAAGTTCTTGTTTTGTGACTGTTTGCTAATTTAAATCCAAAACTTTCGGAAAACTCACCTTTGTCATAACTTCTATCCGTGTAAGGATAGGGGTTAGTTTCCATGCCATCGGTGACATTTTTAATCAGCACTCTTCTGTTAGGGGCGGGGGGAGTCTTGCTGGAAACAAATCGAGCGCTTTGCGAATCAGGGGAGATGCCACTTCCGGGACACTGACCTACATATTCAACGCGCTTAAATTGAATCATGTTAATATTAAAACTGTTCTCGTTTTTTACCCGAAATTGTGCTTCTATAGTCTGCTGGGCGCTGACTGTGAAAGCTGCTAGTGTGACTAAAATTGCACCAATCAAAAGAGCTAGGAATTTGATTGGTGGCTGGGCCGTAAAATATCTGCTGCGTTTCATCTCTTTATACCTCCCATCTGAAAAACTTGCCTTTTTAAAAATAGTAATTTTAACTATAAAGCAGATCTGTTGTCAAGATCGATAAAATAGGTTTGTAGTGAGGACTTTAGTCCTTCCTGCTTAGTCTCTCCACAAATGAATGAAGTATTATGGTGCGTCAGCTCGGAGTTTCTAGATGATTAATTAAATAACCATAGCTGACGCACCCTACTTGAAAATTATACTCGCTCGCGCTAATGGTGCGTCAGCTCGGAGTTTCTAGATGATTAATTAAATAACCATAGCTGACGCACCCTACTTGAAAATGTTACTCGCTCGCGCCCATGGTGCGTCAGCTCGGAGTTTCTAGATGATTAATTAAATAACCATAGCTGACGCACCCTACTTGAAAATGTTACTCGCTCGCGCCCATGGTGCGTCAGCTCGGAGTTTCTAGATGATTAATTAAATAACCATAGCTGACGCACCCTACTTTAAACAATGGTGCGTCAGCTCGGAGTTTCTAGATGATTAATTAAATCACCATAGCTGACGCACCCTACTTTAAACAATGGTGCGTCAGCTCGGAGTTTATAGATGATTAATTAAATAACCATAGCTGACGCACCCTACTTTAAAATGTTACTCGCTCGCGCCACTTGTCTACAGTCTTGTTTCCGACTCCTTTCAACTGTTCCACATCTTCCCAAGACTGAAAAGGCTGTTTTTCCCGCGCTGCAATAATTCTCTCGGCTAACTTCGGCCCAACTCCGGGCAAAGTTTCTAATTCTTCCTGAGTCGCGCTATTCAAATTAATTAACTTTTGAGCCGCAACAATTTGCGGTTGAGGATTCGCAGATTTTGATGCTGCTTGCACTGATTCGCACTCTTTTTGCTTAGCGTCAATTTTCTGTTTGATGCGGGCGGGAATTCCCAAGATTGCACCTTTGTACAGCCGATCGAACTCTCGCTCAAAATGGGCCCCAATTACCGGGCTGTCGATCGCCAATAATGTCTCATCATTCCCGTGATTTGCAGCCTCACTCCAGTTGTGAGAGCCTGTAAGCACGGTATTTCCGTCGATAACGCCGAACTTGTGGTGCAGGCGATCGCCCGTTGGTAACTGCGGCACTCCCACTGTAGTCAGCGGCTTTCTCCACGGACGATTGTCAGATTCCAACCGACAATCCTGCATCAAAGTCGCCCCCATCATGTCTAAACCTTCGCTGTAAGGGCGATAAATGAAATTTGGGTCAATCAAAGCTCGCACCGCCACACCGCGCCTAGATTCAAGTTCCAGGGTATTTGACAACCGCTGCGCCGAAAATACAAACAGTGCCAAATTAACAGACTTTTTCGCACTACCCAAGGTTTTGTTAATCAAACCATTTGGGCTTGTTTCCCAAGGCAAAGTCGCAGTCGTCGGTGAAAATTGCACCGCAACTGTCGCATTACCAACTCTCACTTTTTGTACTTGACGAAACTGCTTTTTTATGCCAAACTTGCTATCCGGTTTACCACCGGGCCCGTCGCCCCACATGATGTTAAATTCTTGAGTAAATAGTTGAGCTAATTTAGGGCTGGCAATTTTTAGCAAATTGTTGGCATTGCCGCGACTTGCTGCTGTCTTGAAATCGCCGTGGATATCGCTTGTCGTAAAATTAGCCGAAGTTACGATGACTGTTTTGCCGTCAATTACCACAAATTTGTGGTGCATCAAACCGCTGCCTTTGCTTCCATCACCAGTATCGTCAATTACAGGAATCCCCGCATCCTGGACAATAACCAAAGCATCGTTTTGCTTGATTTCCTCGGGACTCAATTTTCCGTCTTTATTGATATCGGCGAGTTGCAGAAATTCGCTGTAGCGATCGCGCTCTCGTTCCGGTAACTTTGCCAACTCCTGGGCTGTATAATCGCTCCAAGGGCGATTGTACATATGTTCGACAATTAATCTGACTTTAATTCCAGTGCGCGCGCGATCGGCCAAAACCCTCGCAATACCGGGCAGCCGAAACTCCTGAACCGCTACATCTACCGTCGATCCAGCACTCTTGAGTGCCTCGGCGATTAACTTTTCTAAATCGTCTCCAGCCCTCGTTTGCACGCGATAAGGCTCTGTATAACTCGAAGTGAGCGACTGATTGAAGTATACTTGCAACAATGGGTCTTGAGGCAGCGGAGACAGAGTGGGAGGTAAATTCTGCACGTCTTGCTTTGCTTGTCCGCAGGCCGTAAGGGCGATCGCCAGCAGTCCAGCACAAAACACACCGGATAAATTATAATAAAGTACATTCACAAAATTTTAAATTTTATTGAGGTCATCGGTCTATTCAGAGTTCAAAGATATTCGGTCAAGTAAAGTTAGAACATATTAAATTTATGAAAGGGAATAGATTTTGCGTCTTGTAGAACTGCCTCGATGCCGGAAGCATCACTGGTAGGGTAGCAGCATTCAGGGGCGTGGGTCAAACCCGATACTGATGCTTTATGGCTAAAAGAAAAACGATTTTTGATTGCGGTCACAAAGGATATGGTAAAGCGTGCCATCGCTGCACGCAAGAGTTGATCGCGCAGCAGCAATATGTGGAATTGCTGGCAGAAAAACAAACCAAAAAACAAGAGAAGGAGGCATCATTTGCTAGAGATGCGATCGATCTCAGAGGTCTGCCCGACCATGTAGTTACTAAAGCTCGCGCTATTATAGCAGCTTTGGGCGAAAATAAGAATTACAGAGATTTTGGCGGCAAACGCCTGCGTCACAACCGCTGGATTGTGAGTATTCCTGTAACACGCAACTACAGAATGCTTTGTGAAGATTGCGGCACTTTCTTAATTCCCCAAAAAGTCTTGTCCCACGAAGACTACAATGTCTGCAAACCTGGGAGTCATTAGTCAGTTGACAGTTGGCAGTTGGCCTGTGACCTGTGACCTGTGACCTGTGACCTGTGACAGTTGTTAGTTGGCTTGGCAGTTGTTATCAGTCATAATTTAAGAATCATGAGTCATAAGTCAATAATCATTTATGCCTTTAGGATAAGTGCTTTATTCATTAGGTAGTCAATCATTGATTATTAGTTCGTCATTTAATTAAAGCAATGCAAATTTATCTCGACTATAGCGCTACAACGCCGACACGCCCAGAAGCAATTGATGCTATGCAAAAAGCTCTGACTCAATATTGGGGAAATCCTTCTAGTTTGCACGAGTGGGGACAAAGGGCGGCGACTGCTTTAGAATTAGCCAGAATGCAAGTTGCTGGGCTGATTAACGCGCTACCCGAATCGATGATTTTTACTTCGGGCGGCACTGAAGCGGATAATTTAGCAATTATGGGAGTTGCGCGTCTTTATACAAAGCCGCAGCATATCATTATTTCTAGTGTTGAGCATTCTGCCGTATCAGAACCGGTACGACAACTCGAACAATTGGGATGGGAAGTAACGCGATTACCCGTAGATAAACATGGGCGAATTCATCCTTTGGATTTGCAGGAATCGCTGCGATCGCATACAGTGTTAATTTCCATCATCTACGGACAAAGCGAAGTTGGGACGCTGCAACCAATTGAGACTTTAGGGCGAATTGCGCGCGATCGCAATATCCTGTTTCATACCGATGCAGTCCAAGTTGCCGGCAAACTGCCAATTGATGTCCAGAAACTCCCCGTAGACTTGCTTTCGCTTTCCAGTCACAAACTTTACGGGCCGCAAGGTGCAGGCGCGCTGTACGTGCGTCCAGGACTAGAATTAGTACCCATGTTCGGCGGGGGCGGGCAAGAGTTGAAACTGCGTTCAGGGACGCAAGCACTGCCCGCAATCGTGGGTTTTGGAGTGGCGGCGGAGTTGGCTTTGCAGGAGATGGATGTGGAAACGCCGAGGTTGATTGGATTGCGCGATCGACTTTTTGACGGATTAGCCGACATACCTAGTTTAGTCCCAACGGGCGATCGATATTACCGACTGCCGCACCACACCAGTTTTTGCATCGTTTCCCCATCCTGTCGCCCTTACCAAAAGAGAGACACAGAGAGAATTACAGGCAAAACTATGGTGAGACAGCTAAACTTAGCCGGAATTGGCATTAGTTCCGGTGCGGCTTGTAGCAGTGGCAAACTCACGCCCAGTCCGATATTATTGGCAATGGGATACGACGAAACTAACGCCGTTGGTGGCATTCGCTTGACACTGGGACGCGAAACAACCGAAGCTGATATTGATTGGACGGTAATTGCGAGCGCACAAATCTTAGATAGATTAATGCCCAAGGTAGCATTGTGTAGGAATTAGAAAACCCGGCGGTGGAATATTGGGCGGTTGGAAACCGCCTTATTTTCTTCAGTCGGCGTCCGGCGGACATTGTTTGTGTAGACGCGGTTTCCAACCGCCGTAATTTGGTTTTTACCGATATCTTCGCCTCCCATCAAATATCCTCGCAAAAACCCGGCTTCTCGCCACCCACCGACAATCTAAGAAACCGGGTTTTTACCGATATCTTCGCCTCCCATCAAATATCCTCGTAAAAACCCGGTTTCTGGCCACCCACGACAATCTAAGAAACCGGGTTTTTACCGATATCTTCGCCTCCCATCAAATATCCTCGTAAAAACCCGGTTTCTGGCCACCGACAATTCAAGAAACCTTTCTCGCCCCAAAACCCCCAATCATGATAAAATAAACCCGATATTACTCACAACTCCCCAACAATGGAAGAAAGCCGCGCCCAAGCCTACCTAGAACTAATTCACACCCTGCTGAATTGCCCCAACGGATCGGAACCCCAGATATTACAAGATAACTCAGAATTGTTGGATGTCGAATTTCTGGAAACTTGCGAGTTAGTAGCGGAAAAAATGGCACAGCAAGGAGGACAAAACGGCGCTAATTTCCTGCGAAATCTAATCGGCCAGCTAGCACAATTAATCGATATCAACGATGGCGATAACTCCGCAGGTGAAAATCCCCAAGAGTATGCAAACTTTATTCTAGAATTATTGCAAGCAGAAGATGGTAGCAATAGCAATACAGCAGTAATTCACCCGATGCTAGCCGAACGACAACATCTCCTCAATCCTCGTTTTTCGGAGATTTTAGAGCAAGTAATGGAGAGGTTAGTTGGTGGCGAAAATGCCCAAACTATTGAGTCAATTGTCAGCCTCGTTGAAGACTTGACCATTAATATTAGTAATTTTCCCGGTGGGAATAGAGCGAATAATATTGAAATTGCCATGGCCGCTTATCAACTTGTTTTAAATAATCGGCAACCGGGAAGCGAAAAGTTTGCTCAAACTCAAAACAACTTAGCTGCTGCCTATATTACCAGAATCAAGGGTTCGCGGGCCGAAAATGTGGAAATGGCGATCGCCCTTTATGGCGCTTCCTTAACAGTCTACACCCTTGAGGCTTTCCCGGAAGATTGGGCAATGGCTCAAAATAACCTAGCTGCTGCTTACGCTAACAGAATCAACGGTTCGCGGGCGGAAAATCTCGATCGCGCGATCGCATTTTTTGAAGCGGCTTTAACAGTTCGTACCCGCGATCAGTTTCCTGAAGATTGGGCCATGATTCAATATAACCTAGGTAATGCCTATAATGACAGAATCGAAGGTTCGCGGGCGGAAAATATCGAAAAGGCGAAATCCTTTTTTGCAGCAGCTTTAACAGTATATACCCGTGAGGCTTTCCCTGAATATTGGGCAATGATTCAAAAGAAGCTAGCTAATCCCTAAAGTCAGGTAGCCTTAACAATCTCAGAAACCGGGTTTTTTCCGAATAATTATGCTAAAATAAATTTACTCCAATTATTGGTTTGTCATCCATTAATTGTGTAGGGGCGGGTTCGCCAACCATCTCTAAAGAGTACCAACAATTGAAATAAACCCGCCCCCTCCCAACGACAAATTCCCGATCGCACTCCCAACGATAAATTCCCGATCGCACTCGCAACGACAAATTCCCGATCGCACTTTCTGGAAAACCGGAAAACGACCGATCGCATTTGTAGAAAAATTGGAAACAAGCGATCGAATTTCTTCGGTGGGGTGGGGGCGGGTTTATCAAGATTGTTTGTGGGTATTAAATATGGTTGGCGAACCCGCCCCTACAGCAATTATGCCAACGCTATCAACTATTAACTATGAATGAAAATCGCGATCGAGTCAACTCCGAAGGTGAAAATCCCCAAGAGTATGAAAATTTTATCCTATAATTATTGCAAGCAGAACAAGATAGCAATAGCGATATTAAAGTAATTTATCCCATACTCGCTCAAAGACAACATCTCCTCAATACCCGTTTTGCCGATACTTTACAACAAGTAGCCGAGAGATTAATTGCCCAAAATCCAGAAGCAATTAGCTCAATTGTCGCCTATATTGAAAATTTAAGTATTCATATTTATCAATTTCCCCGTGGTAGTAGAGCAAATAATATTGAAATTGCCATGACTGGTTATCAAATAGTTTTAAATAATCGAGAACCGGGAAGCGAAACATTTGCTCAAACTCAAAATAACCTAGCTAATGCCTACAGTGACAGGATAAACGATTCGCGGGCCGAAAATCTGGAACGGGCGATCGAATTTTATGAGGCTGCTTTAAGAGTCTATACCCTTGAGGATTTCCCTGAAAAATGGGCAATGACTCAAAATAACCTAGCTAATGCCTACAGTAACAGGATAAACGGTTCGCGGGCCGAAAATCTGGAACGGGCGATCGAATTTTATGAGGCTGCTTTAAGAGTCTATACCCTTGAGGATTTCCGTGAAAAATGGGCAATGACTCAAAATAACCTAGCTAATGCCTACAGTGACAGGATAAACGATTCGCGGGCCGAAAATCTGGAACAGGCGATCGAATTTTATGAGGCTGCTTTAACTGTTCGTACCTTTGAGAAATTACCATTAAATAATGTAGAAACCTTAAATAACCTGGGCTGGGCTTATCTGGACAAACTAGACAACATTAACCCAGAAAAACCAGAAGACACCAACCAAAAAGCAGCAACTCTCCAAAGTGCCTACGATACCTTTAAAAAAGCCATAATCGGAGCCACCAAACTGCGGAATTTGGAATCGCAAAATGAAATCAAACAAAAACACGACTTGCAGTGGGATAAACTCTACAAAGGCATGGTGCAAGTATGTCTCGATCGCGCCAGCAACCAAGAAGCACTCGAATATGCCGAAGCCAACAAAGCCCGCAACCTTGGCGAACTAATCGCCCAAAGAAAGGAAACCCCCAAAACCCTAGCACCCATCACCTTCAGCCAAATCACCGAACTCCTCACCCCCAACACCGCCATCATTGAGTGGTACATCACCAACGCAGAAATCATCACCTTTGTAGTCACTTACCCCGACGTGCTGACAGTACATCGCGAGCCTAAATGCGATGAATTAACCAACTTAGTTGATGAATACCGCAAAGCCTACAAAACCAGCAAAACCGACTGGCAAAAACAACTCGCCACCTATCTCCAGCGCCTCGCATACATCCTCCAAATCACCACAATTCTACCGCCATCAACTACCAGCCTAATCCTAATTCCTCACTGGTTGCTGCACCTGTTCCCCCTCCACGCCCTACCCCTAACAGACGGCGAATTCTTATTAGATAAATACCTCGAAGGCATTCAATACGCCCCCAGTTGCCAACTCCTGCAACAGATTACCACCTACCCAAATTTTGACCAACTCCTCGCCCTGCAAAACCCCACCTCGGATCTTCCCTACACCGATTTGGAAGTGGCCAGCATCGCCCCCAAATTCGCGATGAGGGAAGTTCTTTCGGGATCTGAAGCGAGTAAAACTAATCTTTTGGAACAGTATTTAGAGCAGTTAGAAAATGCTCATTGCGCGCATTTTTCCTGTCACGGTTCGTTTAATCCTGATGATCCGCTGAAGTCGTTTTTGATTTTGTCAGGGGGTATTGAAGAACCCCCCCAGCCCCCCGGGCTTCGGGGGGAGCAAGAAGAATCCGGAGATCCCCCGCAGCCACCCTTAATAAGGGGGGAGCAAGAAGAATCCAAAGAACCCCCCCAGCCCCCCCGGGCTTCGGGGGGAGCAAGAAGTTAACGGGGATTTAGGCGCATCACAGCGTTATGTTGAATGGCGCGAAGGCAAAACAGCGGATATTGACAAATGCCTGACTTTGGCTGAAATTTTCGGACTGCGACTCAAACAGTGCCGCCTAGTCGTGCTTTCCGCCTGCGAAACCGCGCTAATTGATACGCAGAATCGCTCCGATTATATTGGATTACCGACGGGATTTCTCTACGCGGGAGCAATGGGAACTTTGGCCAGTCTTTGGGCTGTCAATGACCTCTCGACTGCCTTGATGATGGTAAAATTTTATGAGGTACTAAAACCTGGAGTTAGCATTGGTCAAGCGCTCCATGATACCCAGCGCTGGTTTAAGTCTGCCATTACTTCAGATTTGCTAGAATGGGTGGAAGGTTCGGAGAGTTTCGATGGAGAGCAAAAAGAAGATGTTACAGAATATCTGGGACGTTACAAACAGACTGTAAAACCTTACGGCGATGTTTATCATTGGGGAGCGTTTTGTGCCATAGGCTTATAATCTTGTAGGGTGCGTCGCTGCGAGATTTTCGAGTTTATGGATAGATTGTCGATAGCGACGCACCCTACGGTATCGATAGCATCGGTTTCCAATTCAAACAATATCCATTTTAGAGGTAAACTTATGATGAAAACCCTGATTTTGTCGGAAATCTATAACGCGATTACCAAAGCCCCAGAGATTTTGACTCCGCCATTTATTGAAGAATTACTCAAGACTGTTTGGCCGATAGCTGAGTCTGATGCTGAGGATAAAGTCGTCAAACAAGCGATTAACAAACTTTATCAAAATTTTCCCGAAGTAGGAGAGCTGATTGCCAATTTGACTCGCAAAAATCTCGATGATGCAGAACCGGAAGTCACACCGGGCTATGAAACAGTCACTAATAACTATCCCGATCTCAAAAAGCTCGAATCAAACTTGAAAAAACGCATTCAAACAGCCTCAATTCCCCCCGCACCAGATGCTAAAAATTGACCATCCCCAAGTCTATATCTACAGCTACCAACTCAGCAGCGAAAGCAAAACCGAAGTTGACTAAATCTGGACTTGGGCAAATTGTCTATCGCAACATTTCAGTCAGGATAAAAGCTTAGTTTTTTCTCAATAAAACCTCAGTTATCCCCTGACGAAAGCGACTAAGTTCAATCATTCAAATCAAATCGATGGTTCATTCAGATTTTGCCATATAGATGATAGCGAAGCCATTTTAGCAAGAATTGGCAGCCCCGAAACTGACGAAAACAAAGACTTAGAAATCGCAGTAGCATTAACACGATTTAATGTTGATAATCTCCTGGTTGCTGACAGTCATGAAAATTGGCTAGGACAAACTCTTTTGATTACCTATAAATCTAAAAGTTATCAACAGCCAAGTAAACATCTCTTCCGCGAAGTTGCAGATAAATGTTTAAAACATCTTTTCCCAGAAGCATTTGTGCGTCCACCTTTTTACCGGGCTACTGAGTTATTCGATTCTCCGATGTTTGAGTATAGTTCTCCCAAAAGTCAATTACAGGTGTTTGTTTATCTGGTTGATGATGAGATTGAGGGAAAATTAGGGAAGATTATTCAACCTTTGTTTGAGCTATTTTATCACCGCCATAAAATCACCAAAGCTTTTATTGATAGTCGCAGAAATTATAATCTACTTAAGGAACGATATTTGGAGATTGAGCAAACAATCGAAAACCTAGAAGCAAAAATCACCGAAGTAACTCGGATTGAATTGTCAACTGGAGTTGATTCGAGGCAAAGTGTTAATATAGATGAATCGTTAAAATATCTAAAAACCAAACTAAAAGAGTTACTTCGATAAAGTTTGAATTATGAAAGAGCTTTGGAATGTTTAGAAGATTTTAATAACACGATTAATATTCATGTTTATAATTATCAGGAAAAGTTGTTGCAAATTGGGGATAAATCGCAGCTACAAACTGATGATTTGACAACGTTCAAGTTTTTTATTGAGAGAAATTGTCCGTATTTTCAATAACAAATTAAGGGGGATTTAGGCTATTTCAAACATGGCACTGATTTGATTAAGATTGCGGTGGAGTTAGTGGGAGGGATTGTCGATATTGAACAAGCAGAATGCGATCGCTCCTTAGAAAGAAAAATTGAAATATTGGGTGCTGGCTTGGGGGCTGGAGGCATTGTGGTGTCTGCGATTTCTGCCTATGTTGAGACACCCATAGTGTTCAGGATACCTCAAACAGGCGATCGCATTCATCCTGCCATAACTAGCCTATTATGGAGTCTCCTAGCTGTGGTAATTGTTGCTGGAGTTGTTGGTTTGCTTAATGGAACATGGAAAATTAATGGTAGATTGAGATTGTTTGGCCGTAAGAAACCCGGCGGTTGAAACCGCGTATACACAAACGATGTCCATGCCAAGCGGACTAAGATAAGATATGATTCAGAAGTGTTGAAATCCTCGATCGATCTCCAATCTAAAATCAGGACAAATCCCGCTGCTATCACTCAACCAAATATCGGCACATTCCGTAGTGATTCCCACGATCGCACTACCATCACCGATTCGTTCCACCAATAACTTAGCACGGTCGATCGGCAAAAACAGCACCAACTCAAAATCTTCACCACCGTACAACGCCCAATCCAGAGCCTTTTGAGTAGATACGATTTCGCTTAAACTATGGGGAATTGGTATTTTCATGCGATCGACCTTTGCACCAACACCGCTAGCCCGACAAACTTGAACAATCGCATCAGCCAAACCATCGCTGCTATCCATTCCGGCGATCGCAAATTCACCCGCAGCATCTAAAATTTCCCACAAAAACGGCAAAACATCAAGCCGCGGTTTAGGCCGTTGATGAGCGAGAATTAAAGAAGTTCGATCGCCTTTTGTAAGATTTTTCCCAAATTCTGGATTCAACAACAATTCTAATCCCGCGCGGGACGCTCCGTGAAACCCAGTCGCCACAATCGCCCAATTCGATCGCGCATTTGACCTGCGAATGGTACGATTTTCCTCAACCTGTCCGAAAGCTGTAATCGAAATTGTCACCACGGGCGATCGCACCACATCCCCACCGGCGATCGGCGTATGATACTCTTGCAAACAAGCCGTCATCCCCCGATAAAAGTCTTCCACCCAATCCACAGCCGTATCCGCCGCCACAGCCAGGGCTACCGTCACCGCCAGAGGCTTTGCACCCATCGCAGCCAGATCCGACAAATTCGCCGCCGCCGCCCGCCATCCTGCATAATAAGGGCCTGTAGTGCGATCGCTAAAATGCACTCCATCCACCAACATATCCGTCGTCACCGCCAGAGATTGGTGAGGATTTGTTGGAAGTACCGCGCAATCATCCCCCACAATTTCGGGAGGGCAGAATTTTTGTAATATTTTTAAAAGACCTTGTTCTCCGATATCTTTAATCAGCATTAAATTAGTTCAAACCCACTAAATATCATTAGCAAACTGTCCACTGTCCACTGTCAACTCTCAACAGATATTTAATCCAATTGCATCGTCCTGTATTCATCTCTATCTTCTCTCTCTGTGTTCTCTGCGCCCTCTGCGGTTAAATCATTCCCATACAACCGGAAATTATACGAAAACTAACAACTAACAACTAACAACTAACAACTGACAACTGACAACTGACAACTGTCAACTGTCAACTGTCAACTGTCAACTGCTTTACCATTCCTTACCAGAACTCGGCGGCAAGCGCAACCTCGGAAACCTATAAAAAGTATCCCCATCATCATCCACCTCTAAAATCGCCGAAAAAATCTTAACTTGTCGGTTTAAATACTGCTGAGCAACTTCAGCCTCAACCCTAGCGCTAGCAGCCAATTGAATCAGCGACATCTGACTGTTTTGAGTTTCCAACAACTGATAAAAAGCCTCATCCAACTGTCGCTTTTGCTTGCTTTCATTCAGATTGTTGACAATCAACAAGCCTGCGAATCCGCCCAAACCAATTACCAATAAAAATTCTAAAATTGCCATGATAGCGTTATAGTTGCTAGTTGGAATAACGAATCTCAGTATATCAAAAGAATGATGTTATAGCCTTTCGATCTCCCATATGAGGTACGACTGGGCCTAAGCCAATAGCCAAACCGACCAATAGCCAAACCGGGCTATCCTCACCACGCTTGAGAACCGCTATAATTAAACTTCAACTAATCTGATTAACTCTTCCAGCGCGCAGAGGTGGTATTTGTTGGACAAGAAGCGATTTCAATCGCCATCTTTGATTTTTTATTGTTGCTTCCAGCCGGCAGAGGCGGTCTTTATTCGACAAGAAGCGATTTCAATCGCCGTCTTTGATTTTTTATTGTTGCTTCCAGCCCGCGGAGGCGGGCTTTGTTGGACAAGAAGCGATTTCAATCGCCGTCTTAGTTTGTGTGCTGATTAAACTTGAGGTTGAACCAAATTTTCCTTTCCTTTAATCACCTTAGCAGATATAATCTTATCTCCCTGCCTCAGTTTATCCAAAACCTCTTTTCCTTCAATCGTGTAACCAAAAACAGCATACCGACCGTCCAACAAATTCAGGCCAGCGGGCGTGAGTTCAGGTTCAAACAAGAAAAAGAAAAACTGAGAAGAACCGCTGTCCGGTTCAGCTTCAGCCCGGGCCATCGCCACAGCACCAAAAGCAGAAAAAGGCAAAACAGGTTCGTCGCGATAACGCCCCGCATCTTCTAGAGTAATCCCATAGACAGGTTCCTTGTCCTCTCTAACGAGCACTTCCAGCGGCACATTCCGGTATTTGCCAGTACCAGGATCGATAAAGCCCACTTCCTTGCCTTCGGGATCTCCGGTTTGCAAAACGTAGGATTCTTCCGATCGAATAAATGGTAAACCATCATAGAAACCTCGATCGACCAAATCCACAAAATTACCAGCAGTCACAGGCGCGCTGTAACCGTCAACCACAACAGTAATCGTCCCCTTATCCGTTTCCACAGCCACAGTAGCGCGCCCTTTCAGTTGAGGCAGATTAGCATACTTAGCAGGCACTTCAAACGGAAACTTTGTCACCATCAACTCTTCGATTTCGCCTACCGAACCGAGGATTTTCGCCTTCAACTCAATAACTTTTTCCCTGTCTTTAGCCTCAACAGCCTTTTCCAGTTCAGCAACTCCTTCCTTGACTTGTGCAACTAGCGCCTCAGCTTCCGGCTGTTTCGCCTCAGGAATACTCTTTAAAATGTCGGACTCCCGAATGCTGAGAATCCTCGAAGCCTTGCTGACATCGCTGCTAATGGGCCCCCAACGTTTAGAACGGATGTGGTTGCCAATGTCTTCGAGACTGATTTGCAACTCACGCACAGTCTGATTGTCAATAGGTAGCGCGAAACGCAGCAGCGCCCGGCCGTCGCTAATCGGATTCCCCGCAGGCATACTGCTGCTGGGGCGTTTGGCATAGGAAACTGCACTGAAACTCAGGGAGAGTGAGAACAGCAGGATTGCTAAAGCGGCGGTCTTCACCCAGCGCTTGCACGTATCGATCGAGAAATTAGGCCAATGCAACATATCTTTAACTTTTATTGCCTCTATTATCTTCCCACAGCGCGCGATCGCCTTCTATCCGTTACATCGGTTGCCGAACTTGCTTCCTGAGAGAGCTTTTTCGCTTGGAGTACAGCACTTGCTCCCTTTGAACGGTAAAATAAATTGCCAATTGCTTTTTGATGCCGTCAGCTAGACTGCGGCTTTAAGCTGACTGTAGTTCCCCCGTGCCCCCCGGCGACGGGATTGCCCGCAAAAATTTATATGATTTCCAGTAACGACTTTCGGACAGGTGTTTCAATTGAATGGAATAATGGCGTGTGGCGGGTTATCGAATTCCTCCACGTCAAGCCAGGAAAAGGCTCAGCTTTTGTGCGGACAAAATTAAAAAATGTCCAAACCGGAAACGTGGTAGAACAAACTTTCCGGGCCGGCGAGACTATGCCTCAAGCCAATCTCGAAAAGAACGTGATGCAGCATACCTATAAAGAAGGCGACCAGTTTGTCTTTATGGATATGGAGACTTACGAGGAAAGTACCCTCACTGCCAAGCAAATAGGCGATCGCGTCAAATACCTCACTGAAGGGATGGAAGTCAGCATTCTGCGCTGGAACGAGCAAATCATGGAAGTGGAACTGCCCAACTCTGTTGTCTTAGAAGTTACACAAACCGATCCCGGAGTCAAAGGAGATACTGCCACCGGCGGCAGCAAACCAGCCATCCTCTCCACCGGAGCTCAGATTATGGTGCCTCTCTTTATTTCCATTGGAGAACGGATTCGGATTGATACTCGTGAAGACAAGTACCTCGGTCGAGAGTAGAAACCACGGAGGAAAAGGGAGTTTTTAGTTCAGAGCTTTTAGTTCAGGGTTAAATAGCTAAAAATTTGACTCTTATGGCTCCCATCTGAAAGATACCCCTTTTTCCTTCAAAATTGGTAGATTATCCTCGCTTCCCCGCATTCCAATTTTCAATTTTCAATTCTCAATTCTCAATTCTTAATTACCCTTGAATCTGCTGTGCAACTAGACTTAAACCAGCTTTGCGAACTGCTAACTGTTTTAGACAAAACAGGCATTTCGGAACTGACGTTAAAAAGTGGGGAGCTTGAACTGACTGTACGCAAAGGCATTCTGGCCAGCGAACCAGGCACTGCTACTGCGCTCCCTGCTACTGCTGCGAGTGTCGCTCCCACGATCGCCTTGGGCGCTGTTGCTAGCCCCACTGCGCCGTCACCAGATGCTGTAAGCCAAAATTTAGCAGCGACTCTGGCCGCCGCTCCTGCCGCCGCTCCTGCCGCCGCTCCTGCTGCCGTGTCTGCTCCTGTCGATACCAAATGGGTGTCAATTATCTCGCCGATGGTAGGAACCTTTTATCGCGCTGCTGCTCCCGACGAGCCGCCTTTTGTGAATGTGGGCGATCGCATCAAGGTCAGCCAGACAGTCTGTATTATCGAAGCGATGAAGCTGATGAACGAGATTGATGCTGATGAAGTGTCCGGTCAAGTGATGGAAATTTTAGTACAAAATGGCGAGCCTGTCGAATACGGTCAAGTTTTGATGCGAATTAATCCGGATTGAAGCATTACTTTATTGTTATGGACAGAATAAATGCTAATATTTCGAGATCACTTCTCCCCGGTGAGTTTGATGAAGTCATCCCAGTCTGTCCCGCAAGAGGTTGTGCAACAAGTTGCTGAGTATTTCAGTATTCTGAGCGAGCCGATGCGTTTACGAATTTTGAACTTGCTTCGCGACGGCGAAAAATGCGTGCAAGAGTTGGTGGAAGCTACTCAAACGAGTCAAGCCAATGTTTCTAAGCACCTAAAGCTCATGCTCCAAGCTGGTATCCTCACTCGCCGGAGTGAAGGGACTTCAGCCTATTATAAGGTGCAAGACGAGTTAATTTTTGATCTGTGTAATATGGTGTGCGATCGGCTTGCTACCCGGATCGAAGAGCAAGCCCTCCACTTTCGGGCATTTAGCCTGACTACCAAGCACTGAAAATTAGTCATTCGTCATTCGTCAGCAGTCGGGCCGTCATTCGTCATTCGTCATTCGTCATTCGTCCTGCCGTCGGGCCGTCATTAGTCATTCGTCATTCGTCCTGCCGTCGGGCCGTCGGGCCGTCATCAGTCATTAGTCCCCAGTCATCAGTTATATCAAATCCGGTAACTACGGAATTATACCCTGCTCGCCGTGCGGGACGTTTGGCTCCGCGATCCGAAGCGAGCGACACAGCACTGCACTCCGAAAATTATTATTCCGATGCAAATGTCAACGATATCATCAGTAATCAGTTATCAGTTATCAATCCCTATTTTATGCATTCAGACTAATAACTCCTAACTCCTAACTCCTAACTCCTAACTCCTAACTAATAACTCATGACTAATGACTAATGACTAATGACTAATGACTAATGACTCAAAAGTTAGTGAAGGGGAAAATTTTTGTCAAAACTTTGACGGGTACTAGGCTGAGCCACCTCCAAACCTTCGCCCCCCAAAAGTTCCAAAGGCTTGCCTTCCACCGAAATCCAAACCTTGGTATTCGGTTTTAAACTCGTAGCCGTATAGATAACTTGCCCTAACCGGCTCGTCATTGAACTGCTGCCTCCCCCCGAAGTAAATTCTGCCGACAAATCGACATAAACTCCCTCATTCTTGACACTCAAACTCCGCAGTTTTGTCCCATTAGGAATTTCGCTAGAAACAGTTGCATCCTTCGGCCCGGCCAACAAACTGTTAAAAGCAGCTTGTAAAGTTGCATCAGGCTTATCAGCTTGTTTGACAGCTACTTTCGTAGGAACTGCCTCAAATTTGCCGATCGCATCTTTAACCCAGTAGACTTGCACTGTCTCCACCGCAGTCTGCGGCAAAGGCTTTGGCTGCGGCGACTTTGGCGCCAGAGCCTGTGGCGCCAGAGCACTAGGCCTCTGAGCTTGAGGCGTCTGAACCTGCTGCGGCACTTGCACAGGAGTTGGTGGGGGTACGGGGATAATTACAGCAGGGGATTCCGCAGGACTTGGGGACAGCGCCGGAGCGGTTGTCGGAGCGGAAGACTGCGTGTCTGCGGTTGGCGAACGGTTCGCCGTCCACCAAGCAATACCCCCTCCAGTCACTAAAGCCAACCCGCAAACACCGGCAATGATTGCTGCTGTGGAGACGCGGCGTACTTCTTGTCCATCTTTCATAATACAAATCCTCCTTACAGATAGAGTGCTTGGGACGGTGAGGAGCAACTCCCGATCGGCTACATTTGTCTATGGTGAGATTCTGGAATTGACACAATTGCACTACTGCTAGCGAACACTCTACGGCAAGTCCAACATATCCTGAATCCGACTTTTGGCATCCTAGACCATCATATGAGATTTCGCGCGTGGAGTATGTCACAGTATCTCGATCGACCTAGTGGCTATATTCTATAGTAATCATAAAAATTCACAGATGGAAGGAAGTTCGGCAACTGGTTCTGCAACGAATTTAACCGAGCTAAGGGATTTAACCGATCGATGTTGATGGAAAAAGGAAAAAAGATGGATGTAGCGGATTTTACCGAGGTAACGGATAGAAGCAAGAAGGAATTCGAGGAAAATATTTTTCCCAAACAAAAAGCGCCCCTATTTCTAGGAGCGCTTTTTGATGATCTCAGGTTAAAAATTAACCGTTGATGGAAGGAGCAACCAAAGCCACAGGAGTTGTTTCGCCAGCAGCCAAGTCGAGTGGGAAGTTGTGAGCATT
>NZ_JAUBUN010000037.1:11970-74404 GCF_036702665.1 Microcoleus sp. Aus8_D2 | reverse complement strand
GAAGGTGCAGACCTGCTTTTTGGTGGGGCGGGAAATGACACGCTTTACGCCGGCAAAGAAAACGACAGTCTCGATGGTGGCGACGGTAACGATTGGCTTTTTGGTAACAATGAAAATGATGTGATCTGCGGCGACATCGGTAACGATACGCTTTACGGTGGCAAAGGTAACGATTTCCTCACCGGCGGTGCTGGTTCCGATTTCCTTTTCGGCGACGTAGGAGATGATACTTTGACTGGCGGTTCGGGAAGTGATGTATTCTTCCTAACTCAAAGTTTGGGTAGCGACATCATTACTGATTTCCGCAAGGGTGAGGATTTAATTGGCTTGGCTCCCGGTTTGAGTTTCAATCAACTCAGCATCACGAATAGCAACAATCAAACTTTGATTAGCGTGACGGGTAGCAATCAATTGTTGGCGAAGCTTAACAGTGTAGCGCCCGGTACTCTCACCGCTAGCGATTTTATCAGTCTGTAGTTACCTCTTTGATGCTGCGGCGTATCATTCGGCGGTTTTAACCGCTTCGGGGGTGAAACTAGAATGTACTTCCTTTGTCATTCGAGTTTTACCCCCGACTACATTGGTCGATAATTCGTCATAAAGCGGACTTGAGCTTATTCCGTTCAAATGGGCGATCGCAACAAGCGATCGCCCTTCTCCACCATCGTATTCACCCGCAAATACTCCCGCAGGCGATCGCAACGCCAGCATAACCCAACTCGCTCCACCTTCGACAAAATCAGCAGATCGCGATCGGCACAGCGGTGAGCACATAAATAACCTGACGAATAGAGCCTATAGCCCATAGCATAAACAGTGCGATCCGTACTGCGCAACTGTCAACTCTCCACTCTCAACTGTCCACTGCTATACGTGCCTTTTGAGCAACCAAAAAACAGATACTTGCTTTGCGACACTAGCATCCGAGTCGATCTCAAAATTTTAGACTCAAGTTCAAGCTCCCAGATTCACGGAGCTCGAAGTAAATCTAAAATCAAAAATCGACTGACTGGGTTTTGATCTTGTTTGGCAATTGTATTATCTACTGTAGCATTACCCATATTATGGAAATACGAAAGCTGTGGCATCCTAATCATTAATTCTCTAGTTTTCTTCAAGCCCACATTCCGCACTCGCGAGCGTGTCACACAGCATAATTACCAATAATAATGATTTTAAAAGTTATAGATTATGCCTTTTAAATAAATCTGCTCCGTTAATATACGGTATAAAAAAATAATTTATAGCTTCATTCTTCGATAAAAATAAGTAAAAACCGCTTGTAACAGTTGAGGCTGCAAAAATATGATTAAAGAGATTGCGGCACCGCTCAAGCCATGTACAGCAGCAGTGCTGGTGGAACTAATCCCACAAATCTTGGCTGTCCCCAGTCCCGATCGATTTTATTTTAGAAGACTTGCCAAAACTTTTGGGTTCGATTAAAATTGGAGGAGAGGGTATCAAATATCTCGTTCAATCTTTATGCACCTTCTCCCGCTTAGACCAAGCCAATATAAAAAGGTAAATATCTCTGAAGGGAGCGATAGCACTTTAATGATTTTGCTTCCCAGCTTGAAAGAACAGCTAAACCGTCCACCTATCCAAGTGATTAAATAGTATGGAGACTTGCAACAGTTGGAATGCTATGCTGGACTGCTTAACGAAGTATTTATGAATATATGTTTAAATCCTATCGATGCCTTAGAAGAGATGGCGCAGCAGGGACATTCGGCCAAAGGCTATTGGGAAAATAATTTACCTTACCACTTAAAATATACCCATCGCCAACTGCCAACAATTCGCATCAGCACGCTTTTAGTTGACGATAAGTGGGTACAGATTCAAATGGCTGATAATGCCAGTGACATAGATGCTGAGGCGATCGCTAAAATTCACCCTCCGTTTTATACGACGAAACCTATGCGCTCTAGTACGGTCTGGGTTGGGCGATTTCTTATCAAATTATTCAAACCCATGAAGGTTATTTGCACTGCACTTCCGAGGTTGGGAGCGGTACTAAGTTTATCATTAAAAATCCCTTGAAATCCCAAGCTCAGCAACAAGCAACTTCCTCATAACAAGTTTTGGTAAAGCAGTAAAATAGGGAGTATCCCGTTTTTGATCAACTTGTGCGGTGGAATCAGAGCCGGAAAAACCCAAAGATAGGGCAGAAAAAAAACCTGCTCTACAATAACAAGAAAAGCATTCTACTCGATACGTTCTGTAAACAAACATTATGTGGCCCACACTCAAAGATATCTTTTCTCCAACTCAGTATATGCCGCACGGTCACTGCTATCTGTGGCAAACACCTTTGGTGTGGCTGCACGTAACCGGCGACTTTTTAATCGCGATCGCCTACTTTTCAATTCCGGCGATGCTGATTTATTTTGTTTTCAAGCGACGCGACGTTCCTTTTTTAGGAATATTTGCTTTATTTGGTGCGTTTATTATTCTCTGCGGTACCGGTCACTTGCTAGAAATTTGGACGCTGTGGCATTCGGCTTATTGGCTGTCGGGGATTGAAAAAGCAATTACGGCCCTTGTTTCCTGCTACACTGCCGGATCGATGATCACGCTACTACCCCAGTTTTTATCATTAAAAACTCCTCAAGAATTAGAAGCAATTAATCTCAAGTTGGAGCGGGAAATCGCCGTGCGTGAAGATGCAGAATTAGCTCTCCGCTGTGCCTATGAAGATTTAGAAATTAAAGTACAAGAGCGTACCGCGCAGTTGAGACAAACCAACACTTACTTAGAAATGGAAGCTCGCGATCGCAAGCTAGTCGAGTTAAAATTGATCTCAGTTACCGAACGGCTGCAATATTTGCTGGCGACTACTCCTGCGGTTATTTTTAGCTGCAAATTATGGGAAAATTATGATGTAACATTTGTCAGCGATAATGTTGTTTCACTGATTGGTTGCGAAGCCCAAGAATTCCTTGATGGTTCCGTTAAGTGGCCGAGGCTCATTCATCCAGAAGATCGAGACGTTATTGCTACTTTATCCGAGCGGATATTGGAAACAGAATCGACTTTCGCCGAATACCGCCTAAGGCACAAAGACGGTAGTTATCGCTGGATATATGTTGAGTTTAAGTTGGTCAAAGATGCTGCTGGCTTACCTGTGGAGTGTGTAGGTTATGGAGTAGATATTACTGCTCGGAAACAGGCAGAAGCAGCTTTACAGCAGCAACTAAAAAGGGAGCGGCTTGTAGATGCCATTCAAGAGCGGATTCGGTCTTCTCTCAATCTCGAAGAAGTTATGAGAACCGCTGTGGAAGAAGTGCGCGAGTTTTTGTCAACTGACAGGACAGTTATTTACCGCTTTCACCCAGATTGGAGTGGATTTGTAGCAGTCGAATCGGTTGCTAGAGGTGTAATGCCGATTTTGGGAGTTGACATTAATGACAATTGTTTTCGCGAAGGCTACGTTTCTATTTATGCACAAGGACACATTCGCGCGATCGACAATATTTACACGGCTGGTATTTCAGAGTGCCACATTAATTTACTTACCCAGTTTCACATTAAAGCTAACCTTGTGGTTCCCATTGTGCAAGGGGAAAATTTATGGGGCTTGCTAATTGCCCATCACTGCCGCAGTCAAAGACATTGGAACTCTTCTGAGATAGAATCTCTCAAGCAAATTTCCGTGCAGCTAGCAATTGCCATCCAGCAATGCACGCTATTTGAACAAGCCCAAACAGAAATTGCCGATCGCAAGTTAGCAGAAGCAGCACTGCAAAAAGCTGTCGTGGTTGCTGATGCTGCTAACCTCGCCAAAAGTGAATTCCTTTCTTCTATGAGCCACGAATTGCGTACTCCCTTGAATGCAATTCTGGGATTTAGTCAGGTGATGGTGCGCGATTCATCTCTCAAAAATGAACACCAGCAACATCTAGAAATTATTAATCGCGCTGGGGAACATTTGCTGTCCCTCATTAACGACATTTTGGAAATGTCTAAAATTGAAGCAGGCAGAAGTCAGCTTAACGAAAGTAGTTTTAATTTAAGGCGCCTGCTAGAAACCTTAGAAGAAATGTTCCGATTGAAAGCTAAATCTAAGAGATTGCAGCTAAATTTTGAAGTTGCTGACAGCGTACCGCACTTTGTCAAGGGAGATGAGGGTAAATTGCACCAAGTTTTGATTAATATTGTAGGAAATGCAATTAAGTTTACAGAGAGAGGTAGCGTTACCTTGCGACTGAAAAACCAAATAGAAGAAAGTTGGGCTGGTGAAACGGCAGAGTTTGGAGACACAGCAACAAAAACTGCCGATATCGACTGCGAAACCTCGCCCCCTGGGGATTTTGATTGTGTAGGCGCGCCTTCTATTCGCCCCGTATCTTTACGCCTTCATTTTGAAATTCAAGATACTGGCCCCGGCATTTCCCCAGAAGAAATGGATAAGTTATTTGCACCATTCGAGCAAACAAAAGCAGGTTATAAATCCCAACAGGGAACAGGACTAGGTTTACCAATTAGTCGCAAATTTGTGCAAATGATGGGAGGCGATATTGCTGTTTATAGCACCCCTGATGTGGGAAGTAAGTTTTCATTTGATATTCAACTCAGCCTTGCCGATCCTACCGATATTGAAATGCTTAAACCGCAGAAAAAAGTGATTGGTTTAGCACCCAATCAACCAGAATACCGGATTTTGGTGGTAGACGATCGCGCTGATAACTGTCTAGTCATAGATAGATTATTATCACCGCTAGGGTTCGTCATGCGAGAAGCTAGAAATGGTCAAGAAGCTATTGTTGTATGGGAGGAGTGGCAACCGCACCTGATTTGGATGGATATGCAGATGCCTGTCATGAATGGCTATGAAACCACCAGACAAATTAAATCTCATCCTCTCGGGAAACAAACGGTGATTGTGGCTCTCACTGCTAGCGCTTTTGAAGAGGAGCGCAAAACTATTTTAGCCGCAGGGTGCGACGATTTTATTCGTAAACCCTTTGAAGCCAAAATACTATTCTCTATTATAGAGAAATATTTAGGAGTCCGCTATATTTACGAGGAACCTGCTGCTGTCAACCTCGAAAATAAAAGCGAAATTAATCGGATTGCTGGCAATCATCAATCTGTAGAAGCACAACTGGCTCAAATGCCTGTTGATTGGATGGAGAAAATCCATAAAGCTGCTCATGAATGCTACGACGATAAAATTATGCGATTGATTGAAGAAATGCCTAGAGAGTTTGCGACTGCTGCACAAGTTTTAACTAATTTAGCACATGATTTCCTATTTGATGATATTATAGAGCTAGCGAAATCTGCGGTTAGGGCGCGTCAGTCTTAATATGTTCGATGTTGAAAAAATACCGTGAGCGCTCGCATGAACAGCAATCAGTCTCCGACAATTTCCGCCATCATTCTAATAGTTGATGATACGCCAGATAACGTGCGGCTTTTATCTACAATCCTAACTGAGCAAGGCTATCAGGTTCGTAAAGCGTTGAATGGACAAAGGGCTCTGGCGACGGTGCAGGAGTTGCCGCCGAATCTAATTCTGCTGGACGTGATGATGCCAGAGATGAATGGATATCAGGTGTGCGCGCAGTTGAAAGCTTCACCAAAAACCAGTTCCATTCCGGTGATATTTTTAAGCGCCTTAGATGACGTTGTAGATAAGGTGAAAGCCTTTGATGTGGGAGCAGTTGACTATATTACTAAACCTTTTCAAGGTAAAGAAGTATTGGCACGAGTGGCAAATCAGTTAACAATTCAAAGTCAGCAAAAGCTACTTCAAGAGCAAACGAAGCAATTAGAAGAACTTGTCGAACGTTTGCAAAATGAAATTAAAGAGCGGCAGGCGGTTGAGCTAGCTTTACGGCTGGCTCAAAAAAAGTCGGATGATTTATTGCTAAATATTTTACCAGCAGCGATTGTTGAAAATTTGAAAAAAGGCGATGGTTCTCCTGCTGAGAGGTTTGAGTCAGCAACAGTCCTCTTTGCCGATCTTGTCGATTTTACGTCTCTTGCTGCGAGAATTTCACCACTAGAATTGGTGGATTTTCTCAATAAGATTTTTTCCAAGTTTGACGAACTAACTGAAAAACACTGTTTGGAAAAAATTAAAACAATTGGAGATGCTTATATGGTGGCTGGGGGGCTGCCTGTGGCGAGGGCAGATCATGCAGAAGCGATCGCAAATATGGCTTTGGATATGCAGGAGGCGATCGCAGATTTTCAAACCGACACAGGCGAACCCTTTCAAATTCGGATTGGCATTAATACAGGCCCAGTAGTTGCTGGCGTACTTGGCACAAAAAAATTTACCTACGATTTGTGGGGAGATACTGTTAATGTTGCTTCTCGCATGGAATTACAGGGATTACCGGGATATATTCAAGTTACTGCTGCTGTTTACGAACAGTTAAAGGATGGGTATGTATTTGAGGAAAGAGGGGCGATTCCGGTTAAAGGTAAAGGAGATATGATCGCCTATTGGCTAAAGGCTAAAAAAAGTTAGTTCAATCTAATTGGGAAGTTAGATCGGAAGGAAGTTCGGCAACGAGCAATGTACGGGATGTAACGGATGTCAACAATCAGCAATCAGCAATCAGCAATCAGCAATCAGCAATCAGCAATTAGCCAGAATAAAAATGCTATAAAATAAATGGTTTGGGCAATTAAAAAATGAAAATAATTTGCAGGTTCACCTGAGAATTTTCCCGGACTATTTCAATGCGATCGATAAACTCTCGAAAATAAAACCTGCGTTCCGATTCCGACAAGTCGAGCCAAAATTGAGGAAGAGAAACAGTTTGAGCAGTTTCTCGCAAATTTACGGGCGGCAGTTGCGCTACTTTGCTTTGCAGTTCGGCAATTTCGGTGCGGATTTTGTAGGCTCTCAAATCAGCAGTTTGTGTGTCAAAAATTCCGCTGGCAATCAGGGCGGGAAGTTGGTCTAGGATTTGTTGTTTTGAGTAGATCGCCCCAGCCATTCCTGCTTTAATTCTCTTCATATCCGGCATTTGCAACCCAGCCACAGCATTGGGCAAATCCCGACAAATTCCGGCTATGGTTAATTGCAATACTTCTTCGTAGGAAATGCCGCTGCATTTAGGCTGTGACAGACAGTTAATCGGTCGCAAATAAAGGTATTCTTTGTCTTTGCGGTAGGCTGTGACTTTGGCAACTGTCATGGGCGATTTGCACTCGGCGCAAATTGCTAAACCGGCGAGGGAACGCGGGGCGCTGGCGCTGCGGGGAGAAAGGCGACTGTTGCGCCGCAGCAATCTGTCTACTTGGGCGGCTTCTTCTCTGGAAATAATCGGGACGTGGGTGTTAGAAATTACTTGGCCGTTTTGATATTCTAAATCGCCTCGGTAGGCGGGATTTGTCAGCCAGCGGCGGCCTGTGCTGACGGAGATTTTTTTGTTGTATTTCTTGGCTAAATGGCGCACGGAACCGCGCAGGGAACCGTAGATGAGAAAGTGTTCAAAAAAGTCTTTGACGGCGGGGGAGGCGGTTTTGTCGATCGCATATTTGTCTTTGCCGCGCCGATAGCCGTAGGGGGCTTTTCCGGGTGGGGGAAGGGATTTGATGCGGTTGCGGGCGTGTCCTTTGCGAATGCTGCGGCTGTGTTGGCTGCGCTGGAGTTCGGCGAGGAGTTTGAGTAAGTTGGCTCTATTTTCTGTTTGTTTTTCGTCTGTGACAATTAGTTGGATGCCGAGGTTTTCTAGTTGTTCGAGGTGGGCGCACACTTGCTGTACTGTGTCGCCGAGTTCTTCAAATCGCTGAATTAACAGGTATTTGACTGGTTCGGTTTGGCAGTCTTTGAGCAGTTGCTGGAGTTGCTGGCGCCCTCCTAAGTCTTGGTATGTGCGATCGACCTCTTGGCCCCAAATTTCGGCTGCTGGCGCGGATTCTAGCAGCGGTTCGGTGTAAGAGTAGGCGATGATTTTCATCTGTTACTCGCTGAGTTCAATGATATTCCCGTCTGGATCTTGGGTAAATAATGCCGATCGACCTGACGCGCTCATTTGTACCGAGCAATTGTGAGCGATTAATTGCTCTTTGGCTCCCTCTAAGTTAGCCACAGCAAACGCTAGATGTCGATTGCGCCCCAATTTTTCACAGTCTACGGCATCTGGTATAATTGTTGCCGCTAGAATAAGGTGGATCTGGAAGTTGCCGATTTGATACCAGATCCCGGGAAATTTTAATTCGCGATCGATTTTTTCCAGTCCTAATACGTTGCTGTAAAAGTGTTGGGATTTTTCGAGGTTGGAAACGAGCAGGGCGCTGTGGAGGGCTTGATTAATTTGCATTTCTGTTTGATATTTATTTTTTTATTTTTATTTTAACCGCTGATGCAGGCAGATGAACGCTGATGAACGCTGATTTGTTGAGGTCGGTAGATTTTTAGATATGATAACATTATTAGTCGCTCTTAATACCGTCACAAAAATTAATGAACTGTAGCTAGAGCTTTTAAAACGTAATTCCGTCCGTTCAAGATGTCTATCTATTGTGGTATTTCTCTTCAGGTGAGGTACTTTCGGCAGTTAATTAACAATTCCTCAATTCCCCAATCTAACATCTAAAATCTCAAATCTGAACCTGTACCTCATCTATCTGAGAAAAGCTATATGACCTTCACTCTTTGGCAATTTCGCCTCCGCACCGCCCTCGTACTTCCCTTTGTCCTGCAAATCGTTGCAGCCGTTGGCTTAGTCGGTTATCTTTCTTTCCGCAACGGACAACAAGCGGTAACGGATTTGGTTAACCAGCTAATGACTCAGGTGAGCGATCGCACTTATCGGCACTTAGATGATTATCTCTTAACTCCCCATCAAATTAATCAAATCAATATCGATGCGATCGAAACCAGATTGCTCGACATAAATAACTTAGATATTGCGGGACTTTATTTTTGGAAACAGGTGCAAGCATTCGATAATCTTGGCTTCATTTCCTATGGACTTTCAGATGGACGCTTTATTGGTGCTGGGCCAGTAAGACCGGGAGAAGGCATCAGCATTGCCGAAGTTTCAGCAAGGACAAACTGGAAAATTAACGCCCATTTAACCGACCGCCAGGGAAATCCAATTAAGGTAACACAGGTTGCTCCTTACGATACCGTGAAATTAGAATGGTACACTCAGGCGGCTCAAGCCGGGAAACCTATCTGGACTTCTGTTTATTCGCTAGATGAGCTTAACTTTATTGCTGTAGGGGCAATGCGTCCCATGTATGCCAAGGGCAAGCTAATCGGAGTGATTGGGGTCGATTTACAACTATCCAATATTACTAAATTTCTGCACAACTTAAACTTTAGCAAATCCGGGCGAATTTTCATCATGGAACGAGACGGACAATTGATTGGAAATTCTGGCCCGCAACCCTCTTTTATCAAGGTGAACAATCAAGTCAAACGCTTTAGCGCTCTCAACATCTCCGATCCTGCGATCCAAGCTGCTGCTAAAGCGTTGCAAGAACGGTTCGGTAGCTTTAAAAATATTAGAAATAGCCAAAGAATTAATATTCAAATTAAAGGTGAAAATTCCTTTGTCCTCGTTGCTCCGTGGCAAGACAAGTTTGGGTTGGACTGGCCGATCGTGACGGTGGTTCCAGAATCTGATTTCATGGCTAAAATCTATGCCAATACCCGCACCACAATCCTCTTGTGTGCGATCGCATTTACTGTGGCAACGGCAATTGGAATTCTTACATCCCGCTGGATTGCTAGCCCGATTGAAGCCATCACCCAAGCTTCGGAAGACATGGCTAACGGTCATCTCGACAGACAGGTAAAAACTAGCTCCATTATCGAAATAAAAAAACTTGCAAACTCCTTTAACAGCATGGCAGGACAACTCAAAGAATCCTTTGAAACTTGAGAATATAAAGTTAAAGAACGTACCACTGACCTCGCCACCGCTAACACCGAAATTGCGAGTCTCAATAGCCGACTCACCGCCGAAAATATGCGGATGAGTGCCGAACTATACATCCTCAAACAAATGCAGCAGTTGATTTTGCCTAAACACCAAGAAATGAAGGAAATTGAAGACTTAGATATTGCCGGATTCATGGAACCAGCCGATGAAGTAGGTGGCGATTATTACGATATTCTCCAGACTGACGGTCTGGTGACTATTGGCATCGGCGATGTCACCGGACATGGCTTAGAAAGCGGTATTTTGATGGTAATGACTCAAGCGGTTGTCCGCACTCTTCACGAAATGCGAGAATTAAGTCCGGTGCGCTTTTTAGATATTCTCAACCGCACTATTTATCTAAATATTCAGCGCATGAACTCAGATAAGAATCTGACTCTGGCTATCCTCAATTATGCCCATGGCAAAATCTGCATCAGCGGTCAGCATGAGGAAACTATTGTTGTCAGAAAAGGCGGCAAAATCGAGCGAATAGATACAATAGACTTGGGATTTCCTATCGGCTTAGATGAGAATATTTCAGAGTTTATTAACCAGGTTTTAGTAGAGTTACAACCGGGGGACGGAGTGGTGCTTTATACCGACGGCATTCCCGAAGCCCGAAATATCTACAAAAAATTCTACGGGATTGAAAGACTCTGTGAAGTGGTTTCGATTAATTGGCATAAAAGCGCCGAACAAATCAAGCAATCAGCCATTGAAGATTTGCGGGGATTTATTGGAGAAGAAAAGGTTTTTGATGACATTACTTTGGTGGTTCTTAAGAAAAAGGATTAAGTCCTGCCTCTCGCCTGAAGCGTGCGGGATACAATGTTGGTAATCTGAAACTGAGGGCCAATAGTCCCGATCGCTATTTATATTTCATCGCTCAGGCCCAACACACTCGATCGCTATTATTGTACCCTTTCCGACAAAAAAAATAGCGATGTACCAAGAAATTGGTAGGGAATTCAACCAACAGGAAGCTGGATATCCCAGATGTGACTTTAACGGGATCCTGCTTCCCGGAAGCAAGCGCTTCAAATATTTTTAACAAAATTCATGAGACGTGCGATGGTTAGCGCTCGACATATCATTATTTTTTGTCAAATCTTCCCGAAATCTTGGGAGCAGTAGTAAACTAATAAATAATGAACACAAACAAGTTTGATAGTGCTTAAACATAACTTACGCGCAGGCAGCCAGAAACCAGTTTTTTATACTACAATACAGAGGTTGTAGCCAGCGGATTAGGCAAAAAATCCGGTTATGAAGGTCGGAGCGCGTAAGTCCTCTTAAAACAAAAGCTGACTAGGATTTAGCAACTATGACCCCGATCTCAATTCCCGGCTACCGCATGAGCGAACAACTCTACTCCGGCACCAGAACCTTGGTTTATCGAGGTTTTTCGGAATCAGACAATCGACCAGTCGTCATCAAATTGCTCAAGTCTGAGTATCCGACTTTCACCGAACTGGTGCAGTTTCGCAATCAGTACACCATTGCCAAAAATATTGATAATTCCGGTATTGTCAAACACTTAAGTCTGGAAACATATCGTAACGGTTTTGCTTTAGTAATGGAGGACTTTGGCGGTATTTCTCTGGCTGAATATATCACCAACGATGCTTTTGGAGTCCAGGGTAAATTCACCAATCGCCTAGCCATTTTTTTGCAAATTGCCATTCAAATTTGCTCCACATTAGAAACAATATATCACAGCGGCATTATTCACAAGGATATCAAACCACAGAATATTATAATCAACCCTACAACCAAAGAAATCAAACTTATAGATTTTAGCATTTCATCGTTTTTACCTAAAGAAAATCAAGAAATCAAAAACCCCAATATCTTGGAAGGGACATTAGCTTATATGTCTCCCGAACAAACTGGCAGAATGAATCGTGGGATTGACTACCGAACCGATTTTTACTCCCTAGGAGTAACTTTTTACGAACTGTTGACAGGACAATTGCCATTCCAATCTAAGGAGCCGATGGAATTGGTTCACTGTCACATTGCTCGCCAGCCAATTCCCCCGATCGCCATAAATCCAGCCATCCCCCAAGTATTGAATGACATAGTGCTAAAACTGATGGCTAAAACAGCGGAAGCACGCTATCAAACAGCTTTTGGCATCAAACACGATTTAGAACAATGCTTAAAAGAATACTCAGAGCGTGGCAATATTCAACTTTTTGAATTAGGCAGCAGAGATATTTCCGAACGCTTTGTCATTCCCGAAAAACTTTACGGCAGAGAAACCGAAGTTTCGACCCTATTAGCAGCCTTCGGGCGCGTCGCCTGTCCCCTGGAAAATTCCCCAGCCGCCGATTTGGAGGTATCCTCTCCTAACAGCCTAGCTCCTGATAAAATCCCCCGTACAGCTACTACCGAAATCATGCTGGTAGCGGGCTTTTCGGGGATTGGCAAAACCGCTGTCGTTAACGAAGTTCACAAGCCGATTGTTCAGCAGCGGGGATACTTTATCAAAGGGAAGTTCGACCAATTCAGGCGCGATATTCCCTTCGGGGCATGGGTACAAGCTCTGCAAAGTTTCCTGCGGCAATTACTCACAGAAAGTGCAGATCGAGTTCAGCAGTGGCAAGCCCAAATCTTGTCCGCTTTAGGCGATAATGCTCAGGTAATTATTGATGTGATCCCAGAATTAGAACTGCTGATTGGCAAGCAACCTGCTGTCCAGGAATTAGAACCTGCTCCAGAACAAAATCGTTTTAATCTATTATTTCAAAAGTTCATTCGTGTCTTTGCTACCAAAAATCATCCCTTAGTCATCTTCTTAGATGATTTGCAATGGGCAGATGCAGCATCTCTAAAATTAATGCAATTGTTGCTGTGCGAATCAGAAGGTCAACATTTGCTGCTAATTGGTGCCTATCGAGATAATGAAGTTTCCAACGTTCATCCATTAATGCTGACTTTATCAGAGATTCGCAATCTCAGTGCAGGTTCATCTTCTTTACAAAATGACGGTATCGCTCGCTCGGCCACTATCATTAATCAAATTACTCTCAACCCACTTTCACAAATTGACTTAAATTGTCTGGTTGCTGATGCTTTAAGTTGTGCGATCGACCGCTCTATTGCCTTGACTGAATTAATATTTGAAAAAACTAAGGGAAATCCTTTTTTTAGCAATCAATTCATCAAAAAACTCCACGAAGACAAGTTAATTTATTTCGATTTTGCCTCCTCATTGCCAGGAGGAGATAGGGGTGGTTGGCAGTGCGATCTTACTAAAATTAGAACATTGACAGTCAGCGATGATGTCGTCGAGTTGATGGCAACTCAATTGCAGAAATTGCCAATAAATACTCAAGATGTTTTAAAATTAGCTGCTTGTATTGGCAGCCAATTTGATTTGGAAACCTTGGCGCTTGTCTGCGAAAAATCTCAAATAGATACCGCAGCCTACTTCTGGAAAGCATTGCAAGAAGGTCTAATTTTACCGCAAAGTGAAGTTTACAAATTTTTTGCGGATGATGGGGAGTCTGCACAATTATCCGTTGCCGATTGTCAATTACCAAGTTACAAATTTTTGCACGATCGCGTTCAGCAAGCCGCATATTCTTTGATTCCAGACGATGCAAAGCAGTCAACTCACCTAAAAATTGGCAGATTGCTGCTGCACAAGGGCGCTGACGGGGATACGGGCGGGCACGGGGGCACGGGCGGGCACGGGGATACGGGCGGGCACGGGGGCACGGGCGGGCACGGGGGCACCGCCCCTACGGAATGGGTGCGGGAAGATCGGATATTTGATATTGTCAACCACTTGAATATGGGAGTGCAATTAATTGTCGATCGCACGGAAAGACATCAACTAGCTTCCTTGAATTTAATTGCTGGGCGCAAAGCTAAAAATTCCACAGCTTATGCTGCTGCTGTTGATTACTTAACTATCGGCAGAAATCTGCTACCAGATGATAGCTGGATTAATTTATACGACTTGACGATCGATCTGTATGTAGAAGCAGTTGAAGCCGAATATTTGAATACCAATTTCGATTTGTCGCACCAACTGGCCCAAATAGTTCTATCCCGATCGCACAATCTCCTCGATCAATTCCGAGTTTACGAAGCGCAAATTCAGTCTTATATTGCCCAAAATCAGATGAAATTGGCAGTGGATACTGGATTGCAGGTTTTGGGAATGCTGGGTGTTGCTTTGGAAACACAACTGCCGGCGGTGGTGGAGATATCCGCTTTAGCTAATCTCCCAGAAATCAACGATCCTTATAAAATTGCTGCTTTGAGGATTTTATGTGCGATCGCATCTGCCGCTTATCTAGCTAGTCCAGAAGTCTACCCAGCCGTTGTCTTTACAATGGCACATCTTTGCAGCAAATACGGCAACTCTGCACCTGCTAGTTATGCCTATGCTTGTTGCAGCTTAATGTGTGAAGTAATCGGAGAAATTGAATTAGGCTATCAATACGGTCAACTATCTTTGCAAATACTAGATAAATTTCCATCCCAAGAATTTGAATCTAAAGTTGTGATGGTCTACAATGCTTGCGTGAGACATTGGAAAGAACCTAGTCGCTCCACAATACCATCTTTGCTCTCAGCAGTCCAAAGCGGTTTAGAAAGCGGCGATATCGAGTATGCTTGCTATTCTGCTATGTATTTTTGCATCTACAGCTTCTTTAGCGGTGAAGACTTAACATCTGTAGACCAAAAATATGAGCAGTATCTTGAATTAATGGTTAATTTCAAACAAGAATATCAGACTTATTATACCAAAATATGGCGACAAATAACATTGAATTTACAAGGATTAGCCGAGGATAAATGTCGGTTAGTTGGCGATAGTTTTAATGAAGATGAACTGCTGCCTGTTTTGCTAGCCGCAAATAATGTCTCTTCCATATTTGGAGTTTATTTTGCTAAATTGGTTGTCAATTATTTGTTTGGCGAGATCGAAAGTGCCGTGGAAAATGCCCAGCTAGCAGAGCAATATGTCGCTGGTGTCGGTTCGCTGATGATGGTACCGCAGCACAATTTTTACCATTCCCTAGCCCTGCTGGCGCTGTATCCCGATGCTGAGCCGATCGCGCGATCGCAATATTTGAGCCAAGTCAGAGCCAATCAGGAAAAAATGCAAACCTGGGCATTCCACGCACCGATGAACTATCAGCACAAGTATGACTTAGTAGCAGCAGAAATAGCACGAGTATTGGGAGACAGGCTCGAAGCCATCGATTTGTACGATCGCGCCATTGCTACCGCCTCATTAAACCAATACCTTCAAGAAGAAGCACTCTTCAGCGAGCTCGCAGCTAAATTCTACATCGAATTAGGTAAAGACAAAATTGCCCGCGTCTATCTAACTGACGCTTACTACGCTTATGCCCGCTGGGGTTCCCAGGCAAAAGTCCATGATTTACAACAAAAATATTCCCAACTACTCGGCCCCATTCTCCAACAAGAAAACACTTTTTACACAGGAGAGACAATTTCTGAAACAATTGTGGGCGAGATTACTTCCAGCAGCCAAAATGTTTCCAATTTTCTAGATATAGAAGCAGTCATTAAAGCTTCTCAAGCCATATCGGGAGAAATCAACGTCGAGGAATTGCTATCAACCTTAATCCGAATACTGATCGAAAATGCAGGCGCATCCAAAGGCTCTCTGATCTTAGAAAGAGATGGTAAATTATTGATTGTTGCTAAATGTTTAGACGAACACTGCTATTTGCCAAATATTCCACTTTCTCAAAGCCAACATCTTCCCATCACAGCCATTAACTACGTCTGGCGTACCGGAGAAACCTTGGTAATTAACGATATTGCTGTAGAAAATATCTTTGCAGCAGATCCCTACATTATTCAGCACCAACCTAAATCCGTATTGTGTACTCCCATTGTTAACAAAGGTCAAGCGATCGGCATTCTCTACTTAGAAAACAGTCTCGCCACAGGTGCATTTACTGCTGACAGATTGGAAGTCTTAAAAATCCTATCTTCCCAAGCTGCTATCTCCATCGAAAACGCTCTGCTCTATCAAACTCTAGAAGATAAAGTAGCAGAACGTACTGCCGAACTAGCTCGAGCTAATCAGTCAATTTCTGCCCTCAACCAGCGGCTGAAAACCGAAAATATTCGCATGAGTGCCGAACTCGATCTCCTCAAACAAATGCAGCAGTTAATTCTACCAAAACCAGCGGAATTAGCAGCAATTGCAGAGTTAGATATTGCAGGATTTATGGAAGCAGCCGATGAAGTTGGTGGCGATTACTACGACGTACTTTTTAATGACGGGGTGGTAACGCTCTGCATTGGTGATGTCACCGGACACGGACTAGAAAGTGGCATTTTGATGGTGATGACTCAAACGGCTGTTCGGACTCTCAAGGAAGTTAAAGAACTTGACCCCGTGCGCTTTTTAGATACCCTGAACCGCACTATTTATAAAAATATTCAGCGGATGAACTCGGACAAAAACCTGACGCTAGCTCTCCTCAATTACGCAGACAGTAGAATTAGTATTAGCGGTCAACATGAGGAAACTCTCGTAGTCCGAAAAGGCGGTAATATTGAACGCATTGACATGATGGATTTAGGATTTCCCATAGGCTTAGATGAGGATATTTCAGATTGGATCGGTCATCTTTTAGTAGACTTAGAGCCGGGGGATGGTGTCGTGCTTTACACTGATGGCATCCCCGAAGCTAGAAATATCCACAAACAATTCTACGGCATGGAAAGACTCTGTGCTGTGGTTTCTCAAAACTGGCATTTGAGCGCTGAACAAATCAAGCAAGCTGCGATCGATGATTTGCGAGAATTTATTGGAACACAAAAGGTATTTGATGACATTACTTTGCTAGTATTGAAGCAACAGGGAAATATTGTGCATAATTTATGATTGATGGTCATCAACCCGGTTTCTAACATCGCTATTGGATTTAGTGGCGAAGAATCGAAGCAGAAACCGGATTTATAGCTGCGCCCGTGTAAGTTCTAGTAATGTACGACGCGCGATAAAAAAAAATTGCGATCCGAAATTCTGGAGTATAAATTATGAACCCCCAAATAAATTTAGCGCAATTTAAATCCCCGGAAGAACTCAATACTCAGCTACAGGATTTGAGCCAAAAACTTGAGGAAGTCGAAGACGAAAAAAATAGCTATGAAACCTTAGTAGAAATTATCACGGAACACTCCACGGAGCTGGAAAACCAGATCCGTCATAAAAATCGAGAGATGCAGACTTACATCCACCAGGTAAAAAAGGTGATAGATGCAGCTATTGCTGTGAAAAACAACAGCTTTGAGCCCCAGATATTGTCAGAGGTGGCGGCGCGCAGTGATGCACTGGGAGAATTGGCACAGGTATTCTCGCATATGGTGCAAACCGTGAAAGCGCGAGAACAGGAATTAGAGAAACTTTTGCAGGCTTACGGACGTTTTGTTCCCGATGAATATCTCCAATTTCTGGGTAAGCAGAGCATTGTTGATTTCCAGCTTGGAGATCACGTGAGGAAAGAGATGGCTATCATGTTTTCGGATTTGCGTTCCTTCACCACAATGGCGGAGCAAATGACTCCTCAAGAAAACTTCAATTTCATCAATACATACTTACAGCAAATTAGTCCAGAAATTCGCAAGCACAATGGTTTTATTGTCAAGTATATGGGAGATGGACTGATGGCAGTTTTTCCCGAGGGCGTTGATGATGCTATTCAGGCAGGCATTGTGAAGCTTGAACAGTTGCAAAAATACAATCAAAGCCGTAAAATAAATGGTGAGATTCCGCTGAATATTGGCATTGGTATCCATGTCGGTGATACGATGGTGGGGATTATTGGAGATGCGAATCGGATGCAAGCCGATGCGCTGTCGGATCATGTCAATCTCACGGCTCGTCTGGAAAGTTTGACTAAGTATTATGGCGTATCTTTATTAATTTCAGGAGATGTGGTACAACGTTTGAGTCAACCAGGAAAGTATCATATTCGATTTTTGGATCGGGCAATTGTCAAAGGTAGACAAGAAGCCATTACTATTTGTGAGGTGTTAGATGTTGAAGTAGAACCTGTGCGAGCGCTCAAAATTCAAACTTTGCCTATTTTTGAGGAGGGTCTAGAACAATATTGTCAGGGAAATTTTGCTAATGCCAAAGTTTGTTTTGAACAGATAGTGCGGCTAAATCCCGCTGACCAACCCAGCCAACTTTACCTAAAACGCATCCAATCACTGTTAGAAAATAGTATTCCGGCTAACTGGAATGGCGTGTGGAAATTTACCCAGAAGTGAAATCAAACATGAATAGGAGGGAAAAAAATAATGACATCTAGAAGCTTACAAACTGTGACACAAATATTTGGAGAATTCATCGAGCAATTTCCACCGGATCACGACTCCCTAGAACTTACATTTACGCCCAGTTCTCGCCCTATCAAGCAGCGCTGGCGCAACAATAGGGTATCTGCTCATTTTGTCGCCGATTATTTGTCCAGTTTTATCCCGGTGGACGAGCAGGATGCTAGCAGCGCCAAACGGATTAAACAAAGCAAGGGAGCCGTGAGCTACATCGCCAATGAACTGTTAGAAAATGCTATAAAGTTTACTGATGATGATTGCAATCATAAGGTAAGGTTTGGGATACACTTTCTCGGAGAATCTGATGTGATAGCGGTTATTTTTGCCACTAACTGTGTGCAGGAACCAGCGGCTAAAAAGTTGCAGGAATTCATTACAGAACTGTTGAATTCTGACTCGGATGAACTGTATTTACAGCAGCTTGAAAAGAATGCTGAATCTGAAAGTGAAACATCGGGACTGGGATTGCTGACGATGATTAATGACTATTCAGCTAGAATCGGTTGGAAATTTGAGACGATGCCCGACGATCCCCATCTGCTCGCTATTACGACGATCGTTCAAATTAGCGTTTAGTTTTAACTGTTTCAATATTTACTCCCACCCAAAAACGGATACCGTGCCGCGTACAATCGTCGTGGTGAAGCTCAAATTTTAGATAGAAGTTCAATCTCCCAGATTGATCGAGGCGAGTCAATGTAAAATCTCAAATCGAAAAATGGAAAATCGACTGACTCTGTTGTGCGATCGCAATAATTCACTCAGGAAACCACAAAACAATGGATATTCACGAAATTAAAGGTCAAGATTACAGTATTCAATACGATCCACAATCCGTGACAGTCTGTTTCCAAGGCGAACTCAGCTTAGATGGCTCGCCAGATTATGCGCCAATAGTTCAATTATTAGAAGATGTCGCCTTGAACGAACCGCCTACTATTACCTTGAATCTAAAAAAATTGGAATTTGTTAACAGTTCTGGTATTAATATGCTGTCTAAGTTTGTTATTACCGTGCGGAAAAAGAAAACGATTCAACTTTTGGTAGTGGGTTCAAATGATGTTCCTTGGCAACAGAAATCTCTCAAAAATTTAGAAAAGCTATTGCCAAATTTGAAGCTAGAATTGGAGTAAGCTGTTACGCAAATTATACCAATTTAAAAAAGTGTTGCTACAGTTATTAATGCTCGGGAAATTATCGGTCTATAGCATAACTCCCCGCCGGACTTAGCCAGGGCCGTTTCCCTACAGATGAGAACCTCTAATTTCGGTAGTAGCAATATTTTTCATAATTGAGATGAGATTGCTTCGCCCTTGCACAGCGCGAACAATGACAAAAAATGTGAACAATCGCGTATTGTCTTAGAACAAGTCAAAAGAGGCTCGCTCGGAGCGAATACTGTAGCAAAATACTTTGCTAAATTAACCGGCAATCGCGGGTTTTGTGTGCGTGTAACGAGTGTTTGAACTGCTCAGCCGAAAGCGGGGATTTTGTGGCGGATTTGATATAATTTCAGCAGCTTGAGACAGGGAAACGGTAAGGCGATCGAGCGGATTCGTGCTGGCGATCGCCTATTTCCCGGTCTCAAGCCGGAGTGTCTTTTGCACAGAATGCTGAGGCAACGCCAACAGCCCTGGGGAGTGTTTTTCACAATGGTTTCTCAAAAACGCGCGATCGTCCCCACCAAGGGCCAATTCCGTCTCCGCAGCGTCCTGGTGGTTCCCTTTGTGTTGCAAATTGTCGCTGCTGTTGGCTGGGTGGGCTATCTCTCTTACAGAAACGGAGAGAAAACAGTCAACGATCTTGCGGGTCAGTTGGGGCGCTCCGTCAGCGCCAGAGTTTACGAGCGCGTCCAAAACTACCTGGAAGCTCCGCCGCTAGTCAATCAAATCAATCAGGATTCTTTACCGCTGGGGGTGTTGGACTTCGAGGATTTGGAGCGCTCTCGACCCTATCTCTGGAAGCAAGTTCTGCGCTTTAATTCGATCGGCTACGCTGGAATTGCCAACGAAAAAGGTCAGTACCTGCGCATTGGTTGGGTGAACCGACTGGCGGGAGCTGAGCAACCTCAGCTTGCTCAGCAACTAATTCCCGGGGGTGGCGACTTGCTCTTCTACGACGTTGACGGTGATGGAAACCCGAACACAATTGAGAGGTCTCAACCCAATTATGACGTTCGCAACCGCCCATTTTACACCGTTGTTGTGGAGAAAAAACAAGCAGCTTGGAGCGATGTTTACATTAATTTTGGCTACGGTACGCTGCAAATTAATGCCAGTCAACCCTATTATGATGCCGCAGGCAAACTGATTGGTGTCCTGACTTGCCAGATGGGGCTAGATCAAATTCGCGGTTTCCTGCAAACATTAAGCGTGGGTAATTCCGGTCAAGTATTTATCATTGAGCCGAACGGCGACTTAATCGCCAGTTCGGTAAAAAATCAGCCTCTGTCGATGGGAGAAGGCGAAAACAGAAAGCGGCTCAAAACACAGGACAACAGCAATCTGCTGATGCGCCAAAGTGTGGTTTATTTGCTCGAGCGCTTCCACCGTTTGCAAGACATTCAAGAAACTGCTCAACTCAATTTTCAGCTCAACGGTCAGCGGCAATTTCTCCAAGTTTCTCCGCTCACTGACAAGTACGGTCTCAACTGGCTGATTGTAGTTGTGGTTCCCGAAGGTGACTTTATGGGGCAAATTTATGCTAACACTCGCAACACCATCTTGCTCTGTATTGCGGCTCTAATTGCCTCGGTTGGAGTGGGATTTCTCACCGCTAACAGGATTGCTCACCGGATTTTGCAAATTGCTAAAGCTTCTGAAAAACTCGCAGGTGGCGCTCTCAAGCAGAACGTTGATTCTAGCAGAATATTTGAAGTTGAGACCTTAGCTCATTCATTCAACAGCATGGCCTTACAACTCAAAGAATCCTTTGAAACTCTAGAATATAAAGTTACAGAACGCACCTCGGAACTCGCCACAGCTAATCAAAAAATTGCTGCTCTCAACCAGCGGCTGAAAGCGGAAAATCGGCGCATGAGTTCGGAACTCGGTATGCTCAGACAAATGCAGCAGTTGATTCTGCCAAAACCTGCTGAACTCGCAGCAATTGAAGACTTGGATATTGCTGGATTTATGGAACCAGCCGATGAAGTTGGCGGCGATTACTACGATGTACTTTGCACTGAGGGTGTGGTGACAATTGCGATCGGCGATGTCACCGGACACGGACTAGAAAGTGGCATTTTGATGGTGATGGCTCAAACTGCTGTTCGCACTCTGAAGGAAATGCAAGAACTTGATCCAGTGCGCTTTTTAGATACTCTCAACCGCACCTTGTACAAAAATATTCAGCGCATGAATTCCGACAAAAACCTGACATTGGCTGTCCTCAACTACGCAGACGGCAGAATTAGCATTAGCGGCCAGCACGAGGAAACTCTGGTGGTCAGAAAAGACGGTCAAATTGAACGGATTGATACAATAGATTTAGGATTTCCCATCGGCTTAGATGAAGAAATTGCTGATTTCATCAGCCATGTTTTGGTAAAGTTAGAACCGGGGGACGGGGTGGTGCTGTACACCGACGGCATCACGGAAGCCACAAACACTAGGAAACAATTCTACGGACTCGAAAAGCTTTGTGAAATAATTTCTCTGAATTGGCACAACAGCGCCGAAGAAATTAAGCAAGCGGCAATTAATGACCTGCGAGAATTTATTGGAGCGCAAAAAGTATTTGATGATATTACTTTGGTAGTATTGAAGAAACAGGGCGACATCTCGCAGAATTAAGCGTTAACTAAAAGACAATAGAGTTCACGATCGACCGCTCCCCCCGGCGCCCCCCGAATCAAGGGGGAAGAATGCTCTTAAAGTCCCCGCAACGATTCGGGGGAGTAGGGGGTATGCGAGGGAGCTCTCCGAGTATAAGGAGTCGATCGTAAACCGTATTGAACTAAAAGAAACCCGGTTTGTCTGCGGCAACAGCCAAGACGGTGAGGATGTTCTTAATTGGTACTAATACTGTCGATTGCTGCTTCCGACTTCCATTTCTCTTATTTTATAACGCCGCGCAATTTATCAATTTGCAGCAGCTTGAAAAGAATGCTGAATCTGAAAGCGAAACATCGAGATTGCGATTGCTGACGATGATTAATGACTATTCAGCTAAGATAGGTGGGAAATTCGAGCCAAGGCGAGACAGTCCTGATAGGATATTTGTTACGAGTTTGGTTCAAATTACTGTCTAGTTTAAACCATTTCAGTATTTACTCCGATAGGCGATCGCCATAGTTCAGTCAGGAAACCAAAAAACAATGGGTATTCAAGAAATTAAAGGTCAAGACTACAGCATTCAGTACGATCCACAATCGGTGACAGTCTGTTTTCAAGGCGAACTCAGCCTTGGCGGGCCATCAGAGTATGCACCAATAGTCGAATTGTTAGATGAGGTCGCCTTGAACGAACCGCCTGCTATTACCTTGAACCTAAAAAAATTGGACTTTGTTAACAGTTCTGGTATCAGTATGCTGTCTAAGTTTGTTATTAGCGTGCGGAAAAAGAAAACGATTCAACTTTTGGTATTGGGCTCAAATGATATTCCTTGGCAACAGAAATCTCTCAAGAATTTAGAAAAGCTGTTGCCAACTTTGAAGCTAGAATTGGAGTAGAGGATGTGTGAATTTTAACCGCAGTTAACGTTTGATCGTTCGGACTTCAGTCCTCTAAGTTTTATGAGGACTGAAGTCCGAACGATCAAACCTGCCCGTGCCACAATTTATACAGCTAAATTTGGATGTCGATCGACTGTTTAAGTTTGCTGCACTGGCAGTTCAATGATAAACTCGGTTCCCTGGGACGGTTCAGACTCGCACCTGAGCGTTCCTCGGTGATTTTCTACTAAGATTTTGTAGACAATAGACAATCCTAAACCCGTACCTTTACCGATCGCCTTGGTGGTGAAAAACTGCTCGAACATTCGTTTTTTTACCTCTGCTGTCATTCCCGCTCCCGTGTCAGCAATCCGCACTCTCACGCGCTCGAACCCTGCTACTTCTGTGGATATCGAAATTTTTAGCGCAGCTTGGGCCTGACTTTTAGCTGCCTCGTCCAAAGCATCGATCGCGTTGCTAATTAGATTCATAAATACTTGATTTAGCTGTCCGGCATAACACTCTACACCAGGCAATTTTTCATAATTTCTAACTATTTCAATCTCGCGACGGTCTCTTTTAGCATTGATACGGTTGCGCAAAATTAAGATGGTGCTGTCAATGCTGTCGTGTAAATCGCACATCGTCATGTTACTGTTATCTGTTCGCGAAAAGCTGCCCATAGATTTGACAATTTCGCGAATACGCTCGGAACCCATTTGCATGGAAGACATAACTTTAGGGAAGTCTTCAACTAGAAATTCTAGATCCATCTCTTCGATTTGAGCTTTGATTTCGGCACAGGGATTGGGACAGTGTTCTTGATAGAGATGCAGCAGGTGCAGTAAATCTTTAGTATAAATTTCGGCATGGCTCAAGTTGCCGTAAATAAAACTAACTGGGTTATTAATTTCGTGGACGATGCTGGCCATTAGCGCTCCCAGCGAAGACATTTTTTCGCTGTGGAGGAGTTGAGTTTGAGTTTGTTTGAGCTCGCGAAGTGCGCGATCGATCTGGGCTGCTTGAGCTTCGGCTTTTGCGGTAGCAGCACAGCTTTCTTGATACAGTTCAACCTGCTTGAGGTCGATTTCAAATTGTTCGATTTCGCTTTCTTGCTGGTACTGACTCACGACGGCATCAAAAGCTGCTAGCAATTCGCCGCCCGCCGCTGCGACAATGTACAGCAGATGGGGATTTTCTAGGCTGAGTTCGGCATCGGGAACTTCCACTAAGGCTTTTATGCGATCGATATATTCGCGCACTTGCTTGTCTAGATACAGTGGCGCCTCAAAATACATCGCCTTGACGGTGGGTGAAGGGGGACTTAATAAGTTGATGCTGCTGTCAGTATTAATTAAATCGCGGTGAGATTTTTCCATAAGCTCGATCGCTTCTAACAAATTATCGCGCAGTTTTGCTCTTTCTGCCACATTCTGAGAGCCAACTAACCTCATGCAAAAAAATGCCGAGCGCTGGGAAAGCATTCGCTGGCGGCCGCTGATATTAATTACCGCAGCATTAACTTTTCTGGCTGTCGTAATTTCTTCCAGATTAAAATAGTTGCTCAGTGCCGCCATTCGTAATAACCTCGAATCAAGTAAATGTCTGTGGCTCGTGCTGACACAAGATTGGATTGCCATAAAAATAATTGTACAATACAGTAAGCAATATATGCTGTCTTTCCTATTGAAGTAGTATACTAAAACACAATTATTTTCTATTGGTTGCTGAGCGAAGAAGGAAGAAACAATAATAGAAATGGAAGTCGGAAGAAAGAAGAAGCAATTAACCGCATGGAGAAAGGGCAATTAAGAGTGTCCTAACCGTCTGGCGTGGTTGCCTTATCACAATTTTTAGCATTCCGCTTTTAGCAAAGGTTTTCTTAATTATTCAAAAATTTACCAATCAACTTTGCCATGATTTGAGCTTGAGTTTGCGGCAACCCGTGAGTGGCATTGGGAATAATTGCTAACTCAGCCCCCGGTATCTCGTTGGCGTAGGTTTCACAGTGCCATAGAGGAATGGTTTCGTCGCCCATAGCTGCGATGACTAAGGTGGGAATTTGTAATTTGTGAATTTCTTTTTCTACGGTATCAACTGCGTCTTCCGGCCGCATCCGGCTCATTAAAAATGACCTTGCTACTGGCTGAGACATTAACTCCCTGCGCCACCCGGAAATTTCCTGTAATTTCTCACTTTTCCCTGCTAATCTAGCCAAAGGTTTTGCTAGCTGCAAGGCCCAATCAACGGCGGGCGTTTGCCACAGCAAGGGCCGCAAAGCATCGTACTGACCGCAAAAACTGTCGTCCCGGATTCCCGCAGGTGCTGCTAACACTAAACTGCTGACTGAATTAGGATATTTTAGGGCATATGCAGAGGCTACCCAACCGCCAAAAGAATGTCCGATGATGCCGCAGGGTTCGATGTTTAGTTGTTCTATAACTTGCCGCACGAAGGCAACTTCTACGGCTACGTCGTACTGGATTTGTGGTTTGCTGGATTCTCCAAAACCCAACATATCTAAACTGATGCACCGAAACTGAGATTGCAATAATTCAATTAATGGCAACCAGCAAGTCTTTTCTCCGAAAAAACCGTGCAGCAGCAATAAGGGGCGGCCGTGCCCGATGTCGAGGTAGGCGGCTGTTTGGCTGCTGCTATTGACAACTGTACTTAATGTGTGCTTGTGTGCTACTGCTGCTGCTGCTTGAGACTGCATGGGCGATCGACTCCTGATAATGTAGAAGGAAGTTCGGCAACGGATTCGCTCCGCGGATGTAACGGATGTAACGGATGTAACGGATTGAAGTCCGATGGAAGTCGGAAGAGGGAAAAGGGAAAAGGGAAGAGGGAAGAGGGAAGAGGGAAGAGGGAAGAGGGCTTTTGTTATTGCGAGAGAAGGAACAATATATATACAGTAAGCTTTTTAGCGCTCGGCATTTTACTTTTAATGAGGTGGATTTACTTAATTTCAGCAATACTTGTAAACAATTGTAACAAAAGAGCAGTCCAAAGGTTAAACTTCATTACAGAGTACAGAATTAGAAATAGAGCGTGATAGTCTCTATTATTATTTGAAAAATACTGCAAACTCAAAGCAGGAGAACACTTTGAACTCTACTTTAAAACGTTACCCGGCTTGCTCCCTGCGCGAAGATGTCAGTGAGTACGTAGCACACCTACAGCTTCACATGACTTTACAAGCTCGCAATTTGCTCCCTACTATTACCACTGCTAAGGACAGTCGCGAACAACTGTTGCAGCAGACTCAGGCTCATTTTGAGAAGCGTGTTTCTCGGCAATCTCTTTAAATAAATTTTCGGTTTCCCAATTGTACGATCGCACGCGATCGATCTTTCCCCAAGTTTCATCAACCCAGAAACCCGGTATCTTCAAAAATACCGGGTTTCTTGTTGGCTAATGGTACTAAATCTGGGTTGAAACTTCAAGTCGAGAGGAGTCGGCGGTTGAAACCGATCCTACACAAGCGAAGTCGGCCCAGGCCGACTGAAGAATAGAGGGGTATTATTTCCAGATGGGGTATTAGGCATCACGACCGAATTTGAGTAATATGCGTTGAGTATTCTTTAGTTTTATGTTTATGCGAATTCCGATTATTGCATTTTTGAGTTTGGTGGCGGTGGCTGGTGGGGAATTGGTGGCGCGGGCGATCGATCTGACTGTCGTACCGGCTGAGGTGGAGGTTAGTGAAGGAAGCCCAGAAGTTGAGAGGCGAAGCCCAGAAGTTGACAGGCGAAGCCCAGAAATTGACAGGCGAGACGCCTATCCCACAAGGGCGCAGAGGGAGGATGATCAGGTGAGTCCAATTGTGCGGGATTTGCCGGCATCCCTTGACAGGCGAGACGCCTGTCCCACAAGGGCGGCATCCGATGAGATCGCGGTTGCTCCAGAAGTTCGATCGCCTTCATTCAAGTCCGATCGCCATAAAGATTTTACATCTGTGTTCGCAACTGCGGGGACGATCGCCACTAAACCCGAAATCCCGGAAGCAGTCAACCGCAACGCCCAACAGCTAGGCGGTACTCTACCAATCAGTCAAGGGAGAAATGCTGAGGGCGTTTACGTTGCTCAGGTGAAAATTCGCTTGGTTAATTCCCGAGGCGAAGCTGTCGATCAAAAAGGGAATCCAATTCAGGGCCGAATTTCGGAAGATTTTATCCGAGGCGAACTCAAACTTAAGGCGGGGGATAATTACAGCCAAGAAGTTGTGCGACTAGACTTGCAGCAGTTGCAGCAGTTGGGATTGTTTGAGAAGGTGACGGTTTCTACTGAAGAAGTTGGGACGGATGTTAATGTAATTTACAACGTTCAAGAGCGATCGGCTCGATCGTTTAGCGTGAGTGCTAGTCTTAGTGATGATATTGGCGTTGCTGTTCCTCTTTCGTATACCGATCGCACTTTCGGCAGAAACCCGCAGCGGTTGGCGGTGGAACTTCAGCCCAGCCTCCGAGGTATCCAGTACGATGTCCAGTTTGTCAGCCCTTACGTTGCCGCCGATGACCGTTTGGGATACAGTGTGAGAGCTTTTGGCGATCGCAGAATCTCGGAAATTTTCAACAAGGATATCGATTTGCCCAATGGGAACCGAGTTCGAGAAATTCGGATGGGCGGAAATCTCAGGTTTACTAGACCTTTGGGCGATTGGCAATCGACTTTAGGATTGAATTATACCAATATCAGCACGCGCGATCGCGATTTAAATATTGCCCGCCGCGACGAACTCGGCAATCCTCTCACATTCAGCGGTTCTGGCGTTGATGAGTTATATACTGTTTCTTTGGGCGCGGTGCGCGATCGGCGGGACAATCCCTTCAACCCCACCAGCGGCTCGATTCTCAGCCTCAGCACCGAGCAGTCGATACCTTTGGGGCGAGGTAACATTGTGAGCAACCGCCTGCTGGCAAATTATATACATTATGTACCCGTAACTTTACTCGGCATCAGCGAGTCCGAAGCTTTGCCGGAAATGTTGGCTTTTAATTTGCAAGGGGGCACGGTAATCGGAGATTTGCCCCCAACGGAAGCGTTTCGCCTCGGTGGCCGCAATTCTGTGCGGGGCTACGACGGCGGGGATATCGGTAGCGCGCGGAGTTATTTCTTGGCTTCGGGCGAGTATCGGTTTCCGGTTGGTAGGGATGTGGGCGGCGTGATTTTTGTTGATTTTGCGTCGGATTTGGGAACGGGTGACAGCGTGTTGGGAAAACCGGCGGTAGTTAGGGACAAACCTGGGACTGGGGCGGGTGTTGGTTTGGGTGTCAGGGTGCGATCGTCCTTGGGATTAATTCGCTTAGATGTGGGTGTGAGCGATGCGGGTGACATCAAATTTGTACTCGGTACAAGGCAGCGATTTTAAAGTCCGTAATGTCATGAGTCGTAGGGTGTGCAATGCATACCTTACTGGGTAGGGACAAAACATTGTTGTGTCCTGTATTGTCGGCCAGGGAAAATTGCTATATGTTTGTGAGTTCCTGTGCGATTCATTAACCACAATTAGATGCGTTCGTAGTGCGGACTTCAGCCCGCAAAAAGCCAAAAGCTGCGGACAATTAGATGCGTTAGTAGTGCGGACTTCAGCCCGCAAAAAGCCAAAAGCTGCGGACAATTAGATGCGTTCGTAGTGCGGACTTCAGCCCGCAAAAAGCCAAAAGCTGCGGACAATTAGATGCGTTCGTAGTGCGGACTTCAGTCCGCAAAAAGCCAAAAGCTGCGGACAATTAGATGCGTTCGTAGTGCGGACTTCAGTCCGCAAAAATCAAAAAGCTGCGGACTCAAGTCCGCACTACAAACCTGCTGCGGACTCAAGTCCGCACTACAAACCTGCCATAAATAAACTCAGCAAGCAACAGTGTAGGGGCACAACAATGTTCATTGGTGTCAATTTAATCATGAAAATCTTTGTATTTCTCGTTTATAGCCGATACCATATCCCCCTAAATTCCCCTGGTTGTAGGGGGACTTTGAAAAGAGTCTTGTCCCCCCCGAATCGTTGCGGGGGCGCCGGGGGGATCTGGCCTTAATCGCCAGACAAAAGACTGATAATAGGTTTGACGTTAAGTTGACACCAATAAACATTGTTGTATCCCTACGCTGTTGCAGTAACTGCTTAAGGCTTTGGTTTCTTGATATCAACAGTTTTTGGTTTAGCCGCCGGAGTGCGCGGATAAAACTTAAACTTATTCAGCGCAGCACTTGCCGCCACCGCCACACCGCTATCTGTATCTCGCAAAGCTCTTTGCAACAGCGGAATTACTTTTTCCGACTTAATCATTCCTAGTGCTTCCACAGCAGCTTCGCGCACCTCTGGGTGGAAATCTTGAGCTAATTTACCCAGGGTTTCTATGGCTCGCTGACCGTCGGTTCTCAAAGCATTAGCAGCACCCATTTTACCTAAAGCAGACGCTGCCAACTTGCGGGTTTCTGTGTCCTGACTTTGAACGCATCCCATCAACTGTGCCACCGATGAATAGCTTGGTGCTTGTCGGGAAAATTGATGCTGTTGTTCGACTTCTGGTTTATGTAAATCAATTGATTCTGGTTCGGAAAACTCTGTGTAATTTAACTCTTGTTCAACTTCTGTTTCATTTAACTCACTTGACTGTTCTTGCCAAACTTCTTGTTGTGGTAAATCTTCTCGAAATTCTGTTTGATTTAACTGACTGAACTGCTGATCCGGGACTTCTTGTTGTTGTACATTACTCTGGTACTGCTGTTGCAAAGACATGATAGTAGCTTGCATCTGAGCTTCGTGAGCTTGCAACTGCTCGTTAGCCGCTTGCAACTGACTCTCGTATTGCTGTTGCAAAGCCTGCATAGTTAAGTGCATCTCAACCTCGCGGTTCTGATATTCCTCGGCAGTTTGTCTCAATCGAATTTCGTGCTCGTTTTGCAGGTTTTGCAGATGGTGCTCCATCTGAGCTTGATAATTGTTATGCAGTTCGTCAGCAACTGTGAGTAAATGATGTTCGTGTTCTGCTTGCAAAGATTGCAGATTTTCCTGCATCCTAGCATTGTGAGCTGCCTCTAATTCCTGGCTGACTTGTCGGAGCTGATTGTCGTGTGCGCCAGCAACTTGTTGGAGCCGATCGCGTTCTGTCAAAACTTGTTGTAGCCGATTTTCGTATTGAGCTGCAACTTGTTGGAGTTGATTTTCGTATTGGGTTGTAACTTGTCTGAGTAAATTTTCGTGTTCGACAGTAGCTTTTCTCAGCCGATCTTCGCGTTCTCCCTCCTGAGATTCGGTGCTTTGCTGCATCCGAGATATCTGAGCTAGTTCTATATCCTGAGCTATTCTGCGAGTTTGCTGCAAGTGTTCTTGCTTTTGCTTGTGTAACCGCTTTTCCACTAACCAGTAAGCAACTGCTATGCCTGCCAAAAAACCTACGATCGCTCCTATGATACCCACGATTGAGTTCCTCCCGACAATATAGTGATGCTGGACTTTGTACATTTAACCATAAAGCCTCCTGTAACCGCCCAATAGCAGCAGCCAAGCTGTGACAGCGAGCCAGTGAAGCGCCACCGCAGGCCAGATGGAACCGAAGAGCAGGTACGCGATGGAGCACGCTACCCCCAAAATTGCCGCCAGCAGCAAAAACACTGGATTCATAAAGGTCGATCGACCAACGGGATAAAAAGTCAGCGCGTTCAGCGGGTGGTAAACTACAAACAGCGCCAAACTCAAGCATCCCCAAAACCACAGCATTAATCCAGAAGCATTCTCGAAGGGGTGCGGCAGCATTAACACGCGGAAACATACTTCTTCGGTGATACCGGGACTTAACAAACAGCCAATCAGCACTCCCGCGATGGTACGTCTGGAGGTTAGCACGTCTACTTTCAGAAATCCCGACCAAAAACCGATGGGAAGTGCGATCGCACTGTAAACTACGACGAGCATGGCTGCAACCAGCCAATCGGTGAAATCGGGAATAGTTGAAAAAGCGTGGGTGAGGCGGCGTGCGAGTAAGTCCAACAGCGCGATCGCACTCAAATTTAACATAATTTAATTTAGCATTAAAAGTTTTTAACAGATATTAGGAGATGGGAATCGGCGGTTTAAACCCCCACTACACAAGCGAATTCCACTCCAAGCAAACTAAAGAATCAATGGAATAAAAAGCACGAAATCTGTATTATACCTCTCCTAAAAAGCAAGTATTGAACAGGCAAGATGCCTGTTTCATAATAATTATTGGAGATGTCTATTACCAATTACCAATTATATCATATCCGGTGGATTGACCACAATAAGATTGGTTTGTAGTGCGCCCGAAAGTCCGCAGCCGTATAGCGGACTTTCGGGCGCACGCGCGATCGAACCGTTTTTGTTATGGTAATCGACCGGACATGATATTACCAATTACCAATTACTAATTACCAATTACCAATTACCAATTACCAATTACCAATTACCTAGGATTAGTAAGTAGACTTAAGTTAGCAAACAACTGAGCAACTTTGGTCAAATCTTTATCTCCCGGCGCTATTTCTACGCCGCTAGAAAGGTCAACACCGCTGAAGTTTTTGCCGATCGCGCTATCAATTGCATTTAAAATATTATCGGGCGTTAAACCGCCCGCCAGCAGCCAAGGACACGGCGGTTTAAACTCTGCTAACATCATCCAGTCTATGGTTTTGCCAGTACCGCCGAGTTGATTGGGATGGTAAGCATCCAACAGTAAAGTATCGACGCGAAGGGCGTAAACAGCCGCAGCCGCTAAAGTTTCAGGAGTCTTAACTCTCAAAGCTTTGATAATTTCAATTCCCGGCAAAAACTCGCGCAGCCGATCGCAATATTCCGCTGTTTCATCTCCGTGCAACTGCACCCCGCTTAAATTTGACTCTGCGGTTACTTGACAGATATTTTCTATTGTGGTATTGGCAAACACGCCGATGCGATCGACATTTTTCGGCAACTGCTCAACAATAAGACGAATAGTTTCGGGGCTGACATAGCGGGGGGAAGCCGGAACGCAGATAAACCCCAAAGCTTGGGCTCCCAAACGGGCGATCGCCATTCCCTGGTCTAATTTAGTAATTCCGCAAATTTTAACCCGCACTCTTTTTCCTCTGTGCTGAATTTGTATCAAAATATCAACGAATTGTTAACTATTAAAACAAATCTTAGTTTAATGCAAAACGCTTTTTATAATTTGGTAACTCAATTAATCTGTGAAATCAGGAGCATATAAACATGATTAACTCATCTTTGCTGTTAGCCGTACAAGCTACCGCTCCCTCAACGCCGGAGTGGTCGCCAATGGTAGGACTGACAATGATTATATGCAATTTGCTGGCGATCGCGATCGGCTACTACGGCATCAACAAGCAAAACCGAGGCAAGGGCCCAGCTTTACCTGTTGCAGTCCCTGGAATGTTCAAAGGCTTTGGCATCCCAGAATTGCTGGCCACAACCAGCTTCGGCCACTTGCTCGGGGCTGGAGTAATCTTGGGCTTGGGTAACGCCGGAGTTCTTTAGAAATCAGGGTTCGGGGAAAGGCAAGGGTTATAAAAGATATAATAGAAACTCTTTCTAGCTCTCCTTTCCCAGGAAACTTTCATGCAGACAGGTTGGCGAATCGGCTCTTTATTTGGCATCCCGCTACTGATAGATTATTCGTGGTTTATAATTTTAGCCCTAGCAACCCGCGAATACGCCAGCAGTTACAGCTTGTTGGGGCCTGCGATCTCCTGGAGTGCCGGGTTGGCAATAGCTCTGCTGCTGTTTGGTTCCGTGCTGTTGCACGAACTCGGACACAGCTTGGCGGCAATGTCGCAAGGCATTAAAGTTAATTCTATTACTCTATTCTTATTTGGCGGAGTTGCATCGATCGACTCGGAATCAAAAACTCCCGGTCAAGCTTTTCAAGTAGCCATTGCCGGCCCTCTCGTCAGCTTCGCGCTGTTTTTAATCCTCGGTTTGGGTTCTCAAGTTTTACCCCAGACAAGTTTGCTGGCAATTATCACCGAAAGGGTAGCACTAATCAATCTTGTTTTGGGATTGTTTAACTTAATTCCCGGCCTGCCTTTGGACGGAGGACAAGTTTTAAAAGCAGCAATTTGGAAAATCACCGGCTCTCGATTTGCCGGCGTGCGCTGGGCGGCAAAAACAGGACAAGTTTTAGGTTGGCTGGCGGTTGCTTTTGGTCTAAGTTCATGCTTGTTAACGCGCCAGTATGGTGGTTTGTGGATTGCGCTGATCGGCTCTTTTGCGATTCGGAATGCGCTAGCCTACAGCCGCTTTACTTCGTTGCAAGAAGCCCTGCTCAAAACTAAGGCCGCGGATGCGATGAGCCGCGAGTTTCGAGTGGTAGATGCAGATTTGACTCTGCGAGAATTTGCCGATCGCTATTTGTTAGAAGTGAATCCGTTTCCATTTTACATTGCTGCGACCAACGGGCGCGATTTGGGCTTAGTGTCGATCGACGATATCCGCTTCACAGAGCGCAGTCAGTGGCAAATTCAGACTTTGCACAACATTTTGCAACCGCTGCAAAAAACCCCTACAGTCTCAGAAAAAGCATCCATCGCAGAAGTGATTAACAGCATGGAAGCCCGCCAACTCCCCCGAATCATCGTCCTCTCGCCCATTGGTTCAGTGGTAGGGACGATCGATCGGGGCGACGTGGTGAAAGTTTTGGCAAAATACCTCAAACCCCGGATTTCCGAAGCCGACATCAAGCGCAGCAAAGAAGAAAACATTTATCCGCAGGGATTGCAGTTAAGTGCGATCGCCAAAACCGCACAGGACAATTAAAAATTGGGCATCCTCATCCGGATTAGTGAAAAGTTAAGATGTAGCACATGGGAGCATCTCACGAGAGTGTAAAAAGCGTTTTTTTGTAGTGCGAGCTTAAGATATCGCTTGGTTATACAAGCCCGTGCGAGCTGTCGCGAACTCGCACTACAAAAGCTTGCGCACAGATGTCAAGGAGGATTAAAACAAAAATTCTTATGCCCAAATTGTTTCATAAACTTTATCATAAATTGGGCGAGGGAGGTTGGAAAAACTTAACTCATTCCTTTCCCTTCGCTGACTTGCAACCTCTGGCTATTAGCTGGCTTGTCGTGACGGGAACTCTATTAGGAGTGCGACATTTAGGCTGGTTCCAGCCATTGGAATTAATGGCTTTTGACCGGATGGTACAGTTGCGCCCCGATGCAGGCCCTGACCCGAGGTTGCTGGTAGTGACAGTCACAGAACAAGACATTCATGCTTTTAAGAAATGGCCAATTTCCGATCGCGTTTTAGCTCGTGCGATCGCCTCCATAGCGCGTCTCGAACCCACCGTTATTGGTCTGGATCTAATTCGCGATATTCCCTACGAACCGGGAAATGCAGAATTAGTTGCTCAATTCAAAAACCCCAAAGTAATCCCCATTACCTTCATCGGTGACTCTGAGTACGATCGAATTGGGCCACCTCCCAACATCCCAAAAAAACGGATAGGATTTAACGATTTAGTCCTCGATCCAGACGGCATAATTCGCCGACACTTGATGTTGATTTACGATAAAAAATCGACGATTAGCTCATTTTCGATGCGGCTAGCCTTTAACTATTTTGATGCCAAACAAATCAAGACAATAGTCACAGCAAATAACGAAATTCAGATCGGAAAAACAGTCTTTCCGCCAATGCAATCAGACTCAGGAGGGTATCAGACAATTAATGCTCAAGGCTATCAAATGGTGCTCAATTACCGCTCTGCTGAAAATATCGCAAAAACCGTGACACTCACTCAAGTTTTAGAGGGAAAACTAGACCCAGAATTGGTGAAGGGTAAAATAGTGCTAATCGGGGTTACAGCCCCAACTACAAAAGATGTCTTTTCTACCCCTTACAGCGCTACTGCCAGCGGCAACCGCCTCATGCCTGGGGTATTGATTCACGCAACGGCAACTAGCCAAATTCTCAGCGCAGTTTTAGACGGCAAAAAGCTATTTTGGTTTTGGGATGAATGGCAAGAAATGCTGTGGATCGCTGTTTGGGCAGCAGTTGGCGGCTGTTTAGCTTGGCGGCTAGAAAATACGCTCGGTTTCATTGTCAGCGCGATCGCACTTGGTGGCATATTGTGGGGCTTCACATTTTTTCTCTTCACTCAACAAGGCTGGATATCTCTGAGTGCGCCGACTCTGGGATTTTTAATCGCCCCAGCAGTTATCATCACATACAAGTACCAGCAGTCAAAGCAGCAGCAAGAAATTGTAATGAAACTTTTAGGACAGCAAACATCACCGGCGATCGCCAATGCCCTGTGGAAAGAGCGCGTCCATCTCCTCCAGTCGGGGCTATTGCCTGGCAAAAGACTAATTGCTACAATGATCGTGACTGACTTGCAGGGTTTTAGCACGATTTCGGAACAATTACCCCCAGAAGTAGTCATGCCTTGGTTAAATGAATATTTATCAGCAATGGCCCAGGAAGTGCAAAAACATCAAGGTGTGATTAATAAATTTACCGGAGATGGAATGCTGGCGGTATTTGGCGTGCCGATTCCCCGCACAACTCCCGAAGAAATTGCCGAAGATGCTAGGCTTGCAGTATCTTGCGCTAAGGCGATAAGTTCCCGCTTGCCAGCCATGAATCAAAGTTGGCTCGCTCGCGGTTTACCGTCGGCAAAAATGCGAGTCGGAATTTTTACAGGGCCGATCATGGTGGGCAGTTTGGGCGGCAAAACCCGTTTAGAATATGGAGTAATCGGCGATAGTGTCAATATCGCTTCTCGCCTAGAAAGCTGTGAAAAAGATCGGCAAGAAGACACCTGCCGGATCTTGATTGCCAAAGAAACTTTAGTGCATCTAGAAGGAAAATTTGAGGTAGAATCTTGGGGAGCTTTACCTTTAAAAGGCCGGGAGCAAAAAGTTAATGTCTACCGCGTCTTGGGAGGAGAAAGCTCTCGCAAGTAAAAATAGAGAAGATCTCTTGAAAAAATCATGCAACTAGGGGAAAAATGAATAAATTTAGGCTAAAATCGCTCGCCTTTTGTGCCATATTGTTGATAGGCTCATTTAACGCTTGCCAGTTTGCAAGTCTGGCACAGGATCTGCCAATTGGGGTGCAGGGCAAGCCGCCCACTCAACCGGGAGGGCCGCGCTTTTCTCAGCCCCCTGAAGATATCGATGTGTCCCGTCGAGCACCAAGAAATAATGTGCGCGGTGGCTGCGCCAGCAACCCTCAGCAAACTCTCACAGGCTTAGTCCCTCAAAATAAAGTCGGACGAACTGTTTCCGACTATCCAACATTCTTTTTCTACCTGCCTCCAACAGAGGCGGAATCAGCCGAATTTAGCCTAGTAGATAAAAGCGGTAAGGAGATTTATAAACAGACTCTCACCATTAGCAATTTATCAGGGGTGATCGGCATTAGTATCCCCGCTAACAAAAATGTGGCGCCCTTGGAAGTAGGCAAAAGTTACAATTGGAATTTTACAGTGATTTGCAACTCTCAAGACCGATCGAGCGATATGATCGAAATCGGTACTGTACGGCGAGTTGAACTCAGTGCAGATATCCGCAGTGAATTATCCAAGGCTGATTCGCGCCAGAAGACCGCTATTTATGCTGAAAATGGGATTTGGCAAGATGCCCTCAGCAATCTAGTCGCTACTCGCCGCGCTCAGCCGTCGGATACAGTGCTCTATGCTGATTGGGCCAACTTCCTGGATGCAGTAAACTTGCTCAAAATTGCCAAAGAGCCGATCGTCCAAGTCCAAACTGAGCCGAAACCGTAGATTGGTTGAAGATGAAACGCAGTCATTTCTTACAATTCTGTGGTTCTACTCTCGCAACTTTGGGTTTAGGCGAGTTGGAGGCGATCGCCAAAATCGATCGTCATACCCGTGTTTTCGCCCAAACTGAATTTGGTAATTTATTACCCGGCTCAGATTCAGGGGCGCAGCTACTAGCTCAAACTTCCAGCCAACAGCAAGCACTAACCATTTATCAGCCGATCCAGAATATTGAGTGGGAGGGAATGTTTGTCTCTCCCCAAGGCATCGCTTATTTTGCGATCGACGGAGGATCGCCCGATGCGGTGTCAAACCCTGATGGCGATGTGGAATTTGCCCGGATTCATGGCGATCGACAAAAAGAAGCCCGCGCACTTTTCCAGTCAGGTTTAGCCAATCATGCGATCGGCGGTTTCTTTGACAAAGCCATTGACTACTACAAACAAAGTTTAGTAATTGCCAAGGAAATCAGAGATAGCAATCTCGAAGTCATCCTGCTAGGAAATATAGGAATTGCCTACCTGCAAAATGGCTTTGCCTACATCGACCCCTTTGAGTATTTAGAGCAATATCTAGCACAGACTTGGCACAAAGCCTACTACTACAACGGAGGAGATCGGCGCTGGGGAGGAGTAGCAATGGGCAACCTCGGCAATGCTTATTATAGTGCAGATTTGTACGCCAAAGCAATTGAATACCATCAGAAACGTGTAGCACTTTCCCTAGAAATAAAAGACCGTCGAGGCGAAGGTAAAGCGATAGGAGATTTAGGCATTGTTTATCATGCCTTAGGCGACTACAAGAAAGCCATTGAATACCAGCAAAAACGTTTAGCTATCGCGCGGGAAATCAAAAACACCTTGGGAGAAGGACAAGCAATCTCAAATCTGGGCATAGTTTACCATACCCAAGGAAACCATACTAAAGCCATTGAATACCAACAACAATATTTAGCCATAGCCCAAACAATTAAAAACCCACTTTGGGAAGAACAAGCTTTGGCAAATTTGGGAGGTGCTTACTATTTATTAGGCGATTACATCAAAGCAATTGAGTTATACGAAAAAAGTTTAGCAATTGCTTGGAAAATTCGCGAGTCTCAAATAGCCAACAAGGTGCGTGCCAATCTGGGACTGGTATATTTTCAGATGAACAACTATCAGAAATCAATTGAATTATACAATCTGTTTTTTACCAGCACGTTTTCTGGAAAAAACCACCGAGAGCAAGCCATAGTTAGGAACAATATGGCAGTGCTGCAAATCAACACAGGCGATTTATCGGGAGCCACCGAAAACTTATTAAAAGGCATCCAGGTTTTAGAATCTCTGAGGGGAAGATTAGGTAGTAATGATGCCTATAAAATTGCAATCTTTGAAACTCAGACTTTTCCTTATATCAACTTACAAAAAGTCTTGATTGCTGCCAACAAACCTGATGCAGCACTGGAAATTGCCGAAAGAGGGAGAGCCAGGGCGTTGGTGGAGTTACTGGAGAAGCGGCTATCTCTGAAGCAAGCACCAGTTACTACCATTACTGCGCCGAATATCCAGCAAATTCAACAAATTGCTAAAACTCAAAATGCCACTCTCGTTCAATATTCGATTATTTACAACGATTTTAAAGTAGAAGGTAGAGAAAAAAGTCAGGAATCAGAACTGTATATTTGGGCGATCGAGCCTAATGGTAAAGTGACGTTTCGATTGGTTAACCTGAAAGCTCTATGGCAAGAGCAGCAGATTTCTTTAGCATCCTATATTACCACTACCCGCGCATATCTCGGTGCCAGAGGTGGTGGCAGTACGGAAGCAGGGCGAAGCGATGAAACTATCGAAACCAAAAGATTAAAGCAACTCTATCAAATCTTGATTCAACCAATTGCTGATTTGCTGCCAAATGACCCCAAGCAGCGGGTGATTTTTATACCTCAAAAATCTCTGTTTCTAGTTCCTTTCCCAGCACTAATGGATCCGGCTGGCAAATATTTAATTGAAAAACACACGGTTTTAACAGCACCGGCGATTCAGGTACTACAGCTAACGAATCAGCAGCGCAAACAAGTGTCAGGAGACAAGGTTTTAGTGGTAGGAAATCCGACTATGCCGAGCATTGCTTTTGAGGTTGGCGAAAAACCCGAGCAGTTAGAAGCGCTTCCCGGTGCCCAAAAAGAAGCTTTAGCTATTGCGAAACTGCTGAAAACTAGAGCAATCATCGGTAATGAAGCTACGAAAGGGGCGATCGTCCAACAAATGCTCAAATCCAGGATAATTCATCTGGCGACACATGGGTTGCTCAACGATTTTAACGGATCGGGAGTGCCAGGGGCGATCGCCCTTGCTCCAGATTCTCCATCTTCCAGCAAAGAGCAAAACTCAGGGATTAACGGTTTGCTGACTGCGGATGAAATCTTAGACTTAAAACTAAATGCGGAATTAGTGGTTTTGAGTGCTTGCGACACAGGTAGGGGCACTATTACAGGCGATGGAGTAATTGGGTTATCGCGATCGCTGATTACGGCAGGTGCATCCAGCGTAATTGTATCCCTCTGGCCAGTACCAGATGCGCCTACAGCATCCTTGATGAGCGAATTTTATCAAAATCTTCAAAAAAACCCGGACAAGGCTCAGGCGCTGCGTCAAGCCATGCTGGCTACGATCGAACAATATCCCGAACCGAAAAACTGGGCAGCATTTACTTTGATCGGGGAAGCCAATTAAGCTCTACTGCATCTAGATTTAAGTTTGCGGGCGCTGCTCAAAGCAATGGCCCAGGTAGTTTAACAAATCTCAAATGGTAGAATCAGCAAAAATTGGCGATCGCCCTCATTGTTTATCTACAAATACAGGTTTTTCCAGTCAATTCCCAAATCTCCTCCCATTCCATATCCGAAAGCGGCCGCACCTCCAAATCAATATCAAAACAACGACAAGCCGCCGCACTCAAAGCATCAATTACAGTTGCAATCAAATCATCTCCCCCTTCAGATAGAGGTAATTTTACAGGAATTAATTCCTCCCCAAAAACTTGAGAAAACAAACTAACATCCGGCTGCAAACGCATCGAACCATGCTGCAAAATAGCATCACCACGGCGCAATTGCGCGCTACCAATTAACTTGCAACCATCAACAGTAACCAAATCCGCACCCGTCGCCGTACCAAAACAATTCGGATTGTGAATGTAACTCCGCTTAGCTTCCCCGTAGTGCAAATCCACACCCATCGCCCGCCAACCTTCGATCAAAAACTCGCAAATAGTGTGATAAGCTTTCAGGCGACTGCTGTCAAATCCCGACGCCACAACTGCATAAGTTAAATCTCCTTGGTGGAGCACAGCGCGCCCACCACTGGGCCTCCTCACCAACTCCACAGGCTGTCCCTCCCAAGACAACTCCTGCCAAAACTCCGGCCAGCGCTGCTGGTGGTAGCCCAAGGAAATCGCCGCCGGTGTCCAGGTGTAAAATCGCAGAGTTGGCGGATTTTTCCCCGCTAGATGCTTTTCTAGCAGCCATTTGTCGATCGCCATCTGCACCCTACCAGACGCCGACAGCAGCGGAATTAAACGCCATACAGAATTAGCCATTAGCCCCCAGTCCTGAGTTTATACTCAATAATTGACAGGATGTTTTAAAATTAGTAACAGTTTTTGTGCCCGTCTTTTAAGTTGGTGCAAGTTTAACGCCCGCCCGTGCTTTATAAATAATCAGGAAAAATCATCGTAAAACCATGAGCAACAGTGTAATTGTCATTAACGACGAAAAATTTGAAACAGAAGTCATGAAAGCAGAGCAACCAGTGCTTGCCTATTTTTGGGCATCTTGGTGCGGGCCTTGCAAACTCATCGCGCCCTCGATCGACTGGGTGGCGGCCAACTACAGCGACCTCAAAGTGGTTAAAATGGAAATTGACCCCAATCCTACTACTGTCAAGCAGTATAAAGTAGAAGGAGTCCCTGCTCTCAGACTGTTTAAAAATGGCGAAGTAGTCCTTTCCCACGAAGGAGCCATTAACAAAGCAAAATTGATCGGTTTGCTAGAAGGTCACTTATAAACTTTTGAGTTTTAAGTTTTTAATGTTGACGTTTGAGTTATAAAGCTTTAGTTTTTAGTTAAATTATTTTTAACTGGCAACTGATAATTTATAACTCATAATGATTCAACGCTAAATATAAGTTATCGCCGCTAGATTGTCAAATAATTTACAATATTCAATCCTAGAAAACAACAAAAATCAAAAAATAGGTTCGTAGTGAGGACTTCAGTCCGCATCAAATTCAGAGGACTAAAGTCCTCACTACGAACCTGATAATCTTTATTTTACCGGAAACAAACATAATATAATTCACAATTCACAAAAATACTGGTAGCCAATATGCAATTTGCAAAACGTTTAGAACCCCTGAAATTTAATGTATTTGCCGATATGGATCGAGCAAAATCTCTCGCCAGAGCCGCCGGACAAAATGTAATTGATTTGTCTCTAGGTTCTTCCGATTTGCCCGCTGCTGCTCACATTACAGATGCGATCGCCCGTTCGCTATCCGATCCTACCACCCACGGCTATTTATTGTTTAACGGAACCCGCTCTTTCCGGGAAGCAGCAGCTTCCTGGTACGAGAAAAAATTCGGGATAGCAGTCAATCCAGAAACAGAAGTGCTGCCGTTAATTGGTTCCCAAGAAGGCACGGCGCATATGCCTTTAGCCGTGCTCAACCCCGGAGATTTTGCTTTGCTGCTCGATCCGGGCTATCCTTCCCACGCGGGCGGTGTCTATTTGGCGGGCGGTCAAATTTACCCGATGCCACTATTAGCAGAAAATCAGTTTTTGCCAGTATTTGAAGATATTCCGATGCCCGTCTTGGCTCAGTCGAAGATGATGGTTTTGAGCTATCCTCACAATCCTACAACGGCGATCGCCCCGCTGGCATTTTTTGAGAAAGCAGTGACTTTTTGTCGCCAACACGATCTCGTTTTAGTGCACGATTTCCCCTATGTGGATTTGGTGTTTGACGATCGCAACTCTAACATAGAGGCAGAGCCTCTGGATATGCGTTACCAGGCAGAGCCTGGTAACGAGGAGGGATTTCGCAAATTGATGGCGCCGTCGATTTTTCAGGCGGATCGAGATAAGAGTGTGGCGATCGAGTTTTTCACCCTATCCAAATCCTACAGCATGGGAGGCTTTCGAGTTGGATATGCGATCGGCAATCCCGAACTAATTGCAGCCCTGCGACAAGTCAAAGCAGCAGTAGACTTCAACCAATATATAGGGATTTTGAACGGAGCGAGCGCAGCATTACTAGGCCCCCAAGATACCGTCACCACCAGCGTCGAAACCTTCAGAAAACGGCGGGATGCCTTTGTAAACGCGCTTAGCGCGATCGGCTGGGAAGTACCCGTACCCCCCGCCACCATGTACGTCTGGGCGAAACTGCCAGCACCTTGGGCCTCGGATTCCGTGAAATTTTGCACTCAGCTAGTACAGAGTACAGGAGTCGCAGCTTCCCCCGGCGCCGGTTTCGGGAAATCAGGAGAAGGCTATGTGCGATTTGCCTTAGTCGAGCCGCCAGAAATTTTGGAAACAGCAGTGAGCAAAATTGCGGAATTTCTCAATTAATTTCTCAATTAAAAAGATTGGATTCATCAGCTCTCCTCTCTTGAAATTATCTGCGTTTATCTGCGGTTGATTTATCAATCCAAGATTTATGGAATACTATCGTGTCGGCTCAATTAACCGTAGTAAGATTCGTTCGTATTGCCCACGAAAGTCCGCAGCCTGAGTATAAGTCGATTAGACAAGATTGCAAAAATAACTAGGACGGGCTCTCCGGCCCGTTCCACAAAAAACATTTTTTATTGTCGAACGGGCCGGAGAGCCTGTTCCAAGATTTGATTAAAAGGAATTTTGCAATCTTGTCTATTAAACAAACGAAAAATTACCAATTCTTAAAAGTAGCCATACTTATGGGAATTGGTATAAGTTCAAACTACTAGGACTTACGCACGGCTGCTCAGAAACCGAGTTGTTCACGAAAATAATTCGTTACAGCCCATCAAAACCGTAAAAACCGGCAGGTTGAGCGAAGTCGAAACCCGGTTTCGAGGAGTCGGAGTGCGTAAGTGTTGTATCGTTATCTCTACCTAAAGGAATAGATATTTGCACGGAATATCTGTCACAATTTGTGTTGAGAAATGTTAACGCGAGACATCTTGGGAATTGCCAGTTCCGCTCACCCACTCTACAAACCCTTGAAATGAATTCTGTCGGGGCAGCGATTGTTCTGTAGCGGCGATCGCACATCCCAAAAATACCACACTTCCCAAAATTGCCAGCAGCGGGAAATGCTTACCCAGCCCAAAGTCGCGCTGAAGGCGAGCTAGCGGCCTGCTCTCGCGCCTGAGCATCTTTCCCACCGTCAGTTGTTTGAGACTAAAAGGATCGCGGACAAAATGACCGCTCCAGCTAATTACCATATGAGAATGGCAGTGGGGACAGGTGAATAGTCCGCTGACCATTCCGACTGGGCCCACGACGCTGGAACGGTGGCAAATCGGGCAAGTGACAGAATGAGTGTTATAGGTGGGAGCGTTCATAACTGCTTTTCTTGAGTAAAAAACCAACAACCAATAGAGAGCCTGCGTTAACGCCTAGGGCATATGCCTAAAGAGGCACTTTATCCTTAATTCCTAGTTTACCGCTCGAATCGGGTCGATCGGAGCTCACTGTTTGGGAAAACCTTCAAATTGCCAATCCCCCAACGAGTGCAAGTCGGGAGCACAGGTGAGATTGTATTGCAGCGGAGTAACGGTAATTTTATTGTCGCGAATAGCCTGTACGTCTGTAGGAATATCATGCGGCACTGCCGGATCTATGCTTTCTTCCACATCTTCTAACAATTCCCCAGCTAGCCAATAATAAGTTTTGCCGCGCGGATCGGTGCGCTTTTGAAATATGTCGAAATAGCGGCGAATGCCTTGACGGGCGATCGCAACTCCGGTAATTTCAGCTTGTGAGACTGCTGGTATGTTGACATTCAACAGCATCGGTTTGGGCGTTGGCTGTTTTTCCAACTGCGACAGCAAGCTCACAGCAAAATCCACCGCCGGCCCAAATTCCTGCGAAGTATAGCTCGCAAGGCTGAAAGCAATGCTGGGAATGCCTTCCATAATTCCTTCCATCGCAGCCGAAACCGTACCCGAACAGATGATATCCGTGCCCAAATTCGGCCCGTGGTTGACGCCAGCAATTACAAAATCCGGCGGTTTGTCAAGCAAAGCCCACAAAGCTAATTTCACGCAGTCGGCGGGAGTCCCCGAACAAGCCCAAGCTTTGACGGCGGGGTCAAAAACAGATTCGACAATTTCGGCGCGGATGGGTTGGTGCAATGTCAGGCCGTGCCCGGTAGCGGAGCGCTCTCTGTCGGGACAAACTACGCTCACAGAGTGGCCGGCAGCGGCGAGAGCGTTGGCGAGGCTGCGGATGCCTTGGGCAAAGATGCCGTCGTCGTTGCTAATTAAAAGTTTCATTTAAATTTTTAGAGGCCTGAGAACAATCTTAAACTAGATTCAAGTAGGGCGATCGCTAAGCCTTTAAACATCAATTCAGTAGACAATGGTTTAACCGGACTCAAACTAAAAATGAGATTAAAAAGGCTTAAAACCCAGACCTAGAGAGACTTTTAGCTATAATTGGCATTAATCCAGTATTTACGCATAGTTTCAGGCATTTTTCGGGCATCGACCTCTGTACATTCTCCAGAGAGGTTTTCAGCCACTTTAGGGGCTATAAAATATTTGAGTCCCGTTAACCATTGTATAGTAAGATTTTCAAGTTGCTTGTCATCCCGTAAGGGCGATAAATCTTCTGGCGCGCGATCGACGATTAGCTATAAATAATATCTATTGCCAACGAGCAAGACCTACAATCAGGCAAATAGGTTGATTGCACTCCTGAGCGGGGTGGGTGCACACGGAGCACCTTACCGCTCATTGGTGTCAACTTAACCCCGAAAACCTTTGTATCTCTCGTTGATAGCCGAGGCAAGATCCCCCTCGCATCCCCCTTAAAAAGGGGAGTAGGGGTTGACTTTGAGTGCTTCTTGTCCCCCCCTTTTTAAGGGGGGCGCCGGGGGGATCGAAGGCCTAATCGTCAGACAGCAGTCTGTGACTACGTTTGACGTTAAGTTAACACCAATGCTTCCCGCTATAAGAGACTGCCAAACCACTTTTTGTGTAAGTCCCATAGCATTTATTTCTGATCTTAACTCATCATCAGAGATCCCAAATGGGTTCTATTCTTTTATCATGGCTTTGCCAAACACTTAGAGCCTAAAAATAATAAATTTTTACACCTCACAACTCAACTGAATTAAAATCTTTAGGCCCGAGCGCCCTAAATTCAACCCCATTTAACACAGCCAACAATTGATTGTTGCTCGCCAATCTAATTAATGTAGCATTATTTCCAGCCGCTATTGAAAGTTTGCCAAAATTCAAACCGCTGGCTAATTGAATCGAATCTTGACCCTTAGTAAAATCAACAATCGTATCAACCCCCAAACCCAAACCCAACACAAAAGTATCCCTGCCGGCCCCGCCAGTGAGAGTATCGTCCCCAGCCCCGCCTCTGAGAAAATCGTTCCCCCTACCGCCAGATAAAATATCGTTGCCCGCGCCCCCATTTAAAACATCATTTCCTTGCAAACCAGCCAACACATCATCCCCACCAAAACCGTTAATAATATCGCTATCATTGCTGCCAGTCAGGGTATCGTTATTGGGAGTACCGCTGACAGTATTAGAACCGCTGTCAAAGTCAAAAACAAAAATATCAGAAACATTATTCGTATCACCCGGAACCAAATTGCTAGCCAGCGAATAAAATGCTACTTGCTTGCCATTATTTGAGATAGCAGGAAGTAGGGAAATACCGTTAGCAATATCGCCAGCAGCATCCGCAGACACGCGATTCGTCGTATTAGCTTGCAAATCCCGCACAAAAATATCGCTGCGGTTGTTCGTATCCCCCGAAACTAAGTTAGAAGCTTCAGAAGAAAACGCCACAAACCTGCCGTCAGCAGAAATAGAAGGACGTTTGGAATCGCCGTTAGTGCGATCGCCCGTCGCGGACACAGAAACAAGTACAGTAGTATTCGCAGACAAATCCCGCACAAAAATATCCCGACTGTTGTTCCCATCTCCCGGTACTAAATTAGAAGCAGCAGATTCAAAAGCCACAAACCTCCCATTAGCAGATATCGTTGGAGTAAAAGAACCCGCATTTCCCTCACTCCCTGTCATAGATACAGATACGCGATTTGTCACATTCCCCTGCAAATCCCGCACGAAAATATCGCTGGCATTATTCGCATCCCCCGGTACTAAACTCGATACTCCCGACTCAAAAGCCACCAATCGCCCGCTAGCAGAAATAGCAGGAACCTCGAAAGAATCAGTACCTCCACCGCTAGCGGAAACAGAAACACGATTCGTAGTATTGGCTTGCAAATCCCGCACAAAAACATCTGGAAGATTGTTCGCATCCCCCGGCACTAAATTGGAACTGTCCGAAACAAAAGCCACAAATCTCCCATTTCCAGAAATAGCAGGCGCAGAAACATAATTTCCGTTTCCCTGCGATCCTGTGCTCGAAACAGAAACGCGATTCGTAGTATTAGCTTGCACATCCCGCACGAAAATATCTGCCCGGTTATTCGTATCACCCGCTACGAGGTTAGATGCTAAAGATTGAAAAGCTACAAATTGTCCGTTATTAGAAATAGCAGGTAGCGAAGAAATACCGTTTCCATAACGGTTCGTAGTGTGGACTTTAGTCCGCAAAAAATAGCGGACTAAAGTCCACACTACGAACAGGGAATTCTCATCGCAATAAATTCTAATTGCAGGCGAATTATCATCGCAGGTGAATTCAAACTAAAACTCATTTTCGCTCGGGTGTACTGTCAAAAAGTGTGAGGGGATATGAATAATTTTCAAGACATTGTGTTGCCTCAGAAAAAGCCATTTGAAATTAACTCAGAGAAGACCGCAACGAACCCGTTAGCGCCGGAAAAATTATTCACTTCGGGCACTATTGCTGGCAGTTCCAACAGCATTCCCGCCCCAATTTCACAAACAGCAGGGGGCAATTTTTTCACATCACAAAAAGTTGAAGATAGCAAGAGTTTTGCACAATTTTTAACACAACCGCAGTTCTTGGGTGCAGTCCCAAACACCTCGCCCTCAGCCTTCACAAACAGCGACACCTTAACCGGCGAAAAAATAGCAACACAAACGGGCACTATTGCTGCCAGCCAGCTTCCCGATACATCGACCCCCGAACGGCAGGCAAAAAACAGCACCTTACCAGTCGGAGTGTTTCAAGTCGGTGCCAGCGGGCAAGTCAGCCTGGACTACCTGTTTGACGGCGGCTACTACCAAGGAGAACTGGCTATTTTCAGCCTCACCGGCATGGAAGCTTTAGTCCCCGGTTCGGAAGCCTTTGTCCTGGAAGCATCCCGCAGGGCCCTCACCAATTCCACCTTAGGCCGCGTCGTCCTCCGCGACTCGATCGAAGGCGCAAAATTCAGCGGTTCGATGCCGGGAGAATACAATTGGGGCTCGGGGCCCTACACTGGTGCCAAAACCTTCACCATGACACCGTTCGATACTTTTGGAGTCATGCTGGTTCCCAACGGGACGGTGCAAATATCCTACAACAACCAGTGGCTGTGGGATTTGTTTCCCGAACACCGCCCTATATTCTCCGTTGTTCCAGCTAACTCTGCCAATAGCAATTATCAGCTAGCGATCGCAGATGTTACAGGAGGGGGCAACACCATAGCAATAGAAGACGTACCCGCGACTCAAGCAGACGGCGACTACAACGATTTAATCTTCACTTTCACCGGCGCCTCCGGCAATGCCCCCGCAATCGGCACGCTTATCAACCCAGCCCGAGAATGGCGCACCACCCCTCTGGGACAGCAAATTATCAGCTACGCCAACAGCCTAGTTCCCAACGATACGACACCGCCGACAATTACCGCCAGCTTAACCAACGATACCGGAACATCTACGGGCGATCGTATTACGAACAATCCTGCGATCGGCGGTACCGTCACCGACAGCTGCAGCATCGCCAGCTTCCGCGCCGGCTTCGACGACACTCCCACAGCCGAATTTACCAACATCACCTCCTTCCTGGGCAGCAACGGCAGCTTCACCCTCAGTCGCGCCCAACTCGAAACCATCCGCCGCAACCCCCTCAGAGACGGCAACTACACCCTGCGCCTCATAGCCGCCGACTCCGCCGGCAATACTTCCAACACCTTCAGCCTCAACTTTACCCTCGACACCGCCGCCCCTCAAACCGCGTTGCTGACACCAATTCCCGGAGGCAACCACAGCAACACAGTCCGAGTCACCGGTACGGCAAGCGACACCGGGACAAATCTGTCCAACCTGCAATCCTCCGTCGATGGCGGCAGCCCCAACACCATCACCCCAGGAACCGATGGCAAGTTCGACTCCTTGCCGGACAACTCGCCGCTAGCCACCGGCAGCCACACCGCAGCCATCACGGCAACAGATATCGCTGGCAACCAAACATCCCAGACTGCCAACTTCTCCGTCGCCAACAACTTCACTATCACCCCCAACGGCAGTACGGGGTGGGCGGCAGCATCAACAGACACCGTACTCCTGGCCGAACGCAACAGCAAACTCGTCCAAGCCTTACTGCCAGTACAGTTGGGGCAACCCAGGGGCAGCCGCACCCTGCGCTTCCAACTCAAAGCCAATTTCGACAAAACAGATACAACATCAGCAATAGAAGACTTGTTCCAAGTGTTCCTGGTTTCTCCAAGCAATCCCAGCCAAACTTTACTGGATGGAGGCAGCCCCGGAACACCCCTATTTTCCCTAGCCGGCAGCAAAGCCGAATTCCTACCCGGACGAGTGCGGTACACTGGCGATATCGTAGAAATCGATTTGACTGGCGTGACAAACAGCAGCAGTGGCAATTTGTTGTTTAAGTTAATTGACAGCGACACCGACACCGGCAGTACCGTAGAAGTCAAAAACCTCACCAACACAGTCGATGAAGAAGGTACTGCCAGCCCGGTTTTTGTAGCAGCGCCAAACAAAGCCAGCAGCGGCGGCAGCCTCAACACCGCCAACCTGACAGCAGCTTCCGATTTAAAAGTAAACTTCACTCAGGTACAAATCGACCCCGCTACGGGCAGCTACAAAGCATCAGTACAAGTACAAAATACAGGCAATCCAGTCAGCCGCAACGTCGCAGTAGCTTTCCCGAATTTGCCAGCCGGAGTAACGCTGCAAAATCCCAGCGGTACCGACAGCAACGGCAAACCCTACATCAACTTACGCAGTGCAATTCCCGCCGGAGGGTTGGATGCCGGGGCGATTTCCGACTCCGTAGAAATCACCATCAACAACCCCAACTTCCAGAAATTTTCCCTCATCGCCACCGCCCTTGCCGGCGGGGCAAATCAAGCCCCCAGCTTAGCTGCCGTTCAAACCATCAACGTCAAAGTCGGAGAAACATTCAAACTGCCCCTCACCGACACCGACTCCGACGGCGACCCCATCAGCTTTGCTGTCAAATCCTCTACTGCCCTACCCACGGGCCAAATCACCGGCAACGGCACTTTAGAAATTGCCCCCACTCCCGAAGAAATAGGAACCTACAACTTTACATTAGTTGCCAGCGACGGAGAGTTAGAAACAACTCGACCTGTTACAGTTAACGTTACCCCTTCGACTCCCGGCCGCACCCGCATTTCTGGAGTAATTCAAAACACCAACCGAGAACCTTTAGCAGGCGTGTTGATAGGACTCGGCGAATTGCGGACAGTAACTGCTGCCGACGGTTCCTTTGAAATTGAAAGGCTGGAATTTCCCGGTTTGTCTGGAGTGGGACTGCCCGATTTGACACCGCCCGATACCTTGAGAATTTTCGGCGAAGGCATTACCGGTGAAGACAACTACCCCTATATTGCGGAAAAATTGCCGCTGTTATTGGAACGCGAAGTTTACTCCAACGCTAACAACGTTATCACCCGTCCGATTTACCTGCCACCGATCGACACTGCCAACGGCAAAACAATCAACCCAACTGCCGATACCACTGTCACCACCGCAGCCATTCCCAAAGCATCGGTATTTGTCAAAGCCGGTTCTATTAAAGACGCGGAAGGCAACCCCTACACCGAAAACCTCAGCATCACCGAAGTTCCCACGGAATTAACTCCTGCCGCGCTGCCGCCCAACCTGCATACCGACTTGGTAGTTACGATTCAGCCGGGGGATATGGTGTTTACCACTCCAGCCCCCCTCTCCTTGCCCAACCGCGCCGGATACGCGCCCGGTACGACAATGGACTTGTGGTCAATTAACCCCACCACAGGCTTCTTCGACAACGTAGGAGTCGGCAAAGTCAGCACCGACAGCACCACCATCGAAACCATATCAGGAGGCATCCGCAACAGCAGTTGGCACTTCTTCGCCCCACCCGCACCAGCACCCAAAGACCCCAGTCAAGACCCCCGCAACCCCAAAGACAAATGCCACGAATGCAAAGCAAAAGGAGGCTTAACCTCCTCCGTAGAAATGCACTCCGGGGCAGTCATCGAAACCCACAACCTCATACCCTACCAATCAATGGGAGAAAGCCGCAGCCTAACCCTAACCTACGACTCCCTGAGAGCAGACCCCAGACCAATAGTCCACTTCGGCTACAACAACGCCCCCGCCGATACAGCCCAAAAATTAGTTGCCAAACTCACCGTAGACGCCGGAAAATTCAAATATCAAATACCCGGATATTCCGGCACTCAATACAGTTTGACAGGAGGCGAACACTTCTGGTCGATGCCTGAAGCAGGAGGTACAATTGACGCAGCATTACAAGTCGATATGAGTGCCTTACCTTCCGGTCAGTACGACTATACAATTAACAGCGGCATCCGCCGATTTACAGGCAGTATATTTGCAGGTTCATCAACCGATACCAAAGACAAATTCATTTCAGTCAACACAATCAACAGTTTCTTCGGCAGCGGTTGGGGAATAGCAGGCTGGCAAGAATTAGTATAAAACTCCGACTCTTCAATATTGTTAATAGACGGAGACGGCAGCGAATTGGTATTCGACAAATCCCCAGCAGCAGGGGGAGGGTACGTATCTCCTCCAGGAGATTTCTCTAAATTCGATAAACTAGCAGACGGCACATTTCGCCGCACCTTAAAAGACCAAACAGTTTACAGTTTCAATACCAGCAAACGCCTGGTTTCAGTCAAAGAAGCCAACGGCAACGAAACCAAATATAATTACAATTCATCAAATGAATTGTCCCAAATCATCGACGCAGCCGGGTTGATTACCAAGTTGACCTATGCCAACGGCAAAGTCAGTCAAATAGAAGACCCAGCAGGACGGTTGACAAAGTTAGAATATGACTCTGCTGGCAACTTGCAAAAGATTGTTGACCCCGATATCACAGCGCGGACGTTTAGCTACGACGCGCAGCGCCACATCACAAAAGAGGTAGACAAGCGGGGAGTTTCCGAACAAACTTTGTACGACTTTGCAGGTAGGGCTACCGGGGGAATTCGTAAGGATGGTTCGCAGTTGCAGGTGGCACCGGTACAGGTACAAGGACTTTACCGGGAACAGGATACAACTAATCCTTTGAATGCGCCTGTGGCTAAGCCTTTAGGTGCGGTAGAAGCGAGTTATGCTGACGGTAGCGGTGGGGTAGTTACTCAGATTCTCGACCAAACCGGACAAGTTGTTTCGGCAAAAGATGGAGGGGGAAATAAGCCTACTTTTGAACGGAATCCGAATTTTTTGGTGACGAAAAGAACTGACGGGCGGGGCAATACTACCTTGTATGAGTACGATGCTAAAGGGAATGTAAAAAGCATTTCTGATTCCCTTTCTGGTACACCTCAAACACCCCCAAATAACAACGGGCAGTTATTTGCGCCGAGAAATTATATAAACGCGAATGCTAGGGCTATTGCCGTAGGAGATGTCAACAATAACAGCACGGTTGATATTGTTACTGCTGGTTATGGCAACGTATCAGTCTTGTTGGGTAACGGCGATGGCACTTTTGCCGTCAAAAATTACACTGTAAATAGCAACTCTGTAGCTTTAGGGGATTTGAATGGTGATAGGAATTTAGATATCATTGCTGTCAATTCTTTTGGCGGTACTGATCCCAATGCCGGCCGAGTGTCAGTATTGTTGGGCGACGGTGAAGGCAATTTTACCCTTCAAACTAATAATTATCCGGTCGGGTCTGGTGCTTTATCCGTAGCTGTGGGAGACGTAAATAAAGATGGCAGAAATGATGTCATTACTGCTAATAATTCTGGCACCAATAGTTTGTCACTGCTGTTGGGAAATGGCAACGGAACTTTTGCTGCAAGCACGAATATCACACTGAATTCATCGCCAGAATTTGTAACTTTCAATGATTTAAATAAGGATGGCAATTTAGACATCATTGCTGCCAGCCCTTCTAGCGACACTAATCCTCCTAGTGGCAGGGTGTCAGTATTGTTGGGAAATGGCAGCGGCACTTTTGCCGCCCCAAGTAATTACGCGGTGAATAGTGGGGCTGTATCTGTCGCTGTAGGAGATTTGAATGGGGATGGCAACAATGACATCATTACTGCAAATAAACGCAGATACAACAACGCCTCTGGATCTTTAATCAATAGTAGTGGCATATCTGTATTGTTAAGTAATAGCGACGGTAGTTTTGGTGCGGCGACTAATTACTTAATTTCGTCATATTTAGGTCTGGGAAATGCTCAGGATGTTTTGTCCGTAGCTGTAGGAGACTTAGATGGGGATGGAGATTTGGATGCAGTTATTACTGGTCAGGGTTATGGTTTAGAAAGGGTATTGTTTAACAATGGTAGCGGTACTTTTACTATTCCAAATACTTTTCCTGAGAATTCCACTTATGTCACCGATCAGGCTGTAGCACTAGCAGATGTCGATCTTGATAGCGATTTGGATTTAATCTTTGCTAGTGGTGCAGTTAATGTCAGTTTAAATAATATTGTACAAAATAGTGCGGGAGGTGGTACTGGCAAGCGGAGTTATACTTACGACCCAGTGTTCAATCAAGTAACCAGTGAAACTGACGAATTAGGCCGCCAAACTCTTTACGAAGTTGACTCGATTACTGGCAATCGCCGAAAGATGACTCAGGTAGTAGGTGCTGTTGGTGGCACTGATGATGTGGTTATTAGCTATACCTACACCAACAAGAATCTAATCGATACTGAAACTGACCCCAACGGACGGGTTACAGATTACGATTATAACGCTCAAGACCAGTTAATTAAAATCACTGTTGCTAAGGGAACTCCTGATGAAGCTGTGCAGCAGTTTGAATACGATGTTGCGGGCAATCAAAAGGCGGTAATTGATGAACTAGGGCATCGGACTGAGTACGAGTACGATGCGATGAATCGGTTGAAAAAGACTACTTTTGCCAAGGGAACAGCGGATGAGGTATCACAAACCTTTGAGTATGATGGTGATGGGAATCAGACGGCAGTTATTGATGAAAATGGCAACCGAACTGAGTCTCAGTATGATGTGATGAATCATCTGGTAAAACAAATTGCACCTGACCCGGATGGTAGCGGGCCGCTGAGTTCTCCGGTGACGAGTTACGGTTACGATAAGAATGGGAATCAGGTGTGGATGCTTGACCCGTTGGGGAGGAAGACTGAGTATCGATATGACAGTCGGAATCGGTTGGTTGAGACGGTGAATCCTGACGGTACTGTGGAGAAGATGCGGTACGATGCGGATAACAATCAAACGGGGAATATTGATGCTAAAGGCAACCGCACTAACAAAGTTTACGATGCGCGGGGTCGGTTAATTCGGGAGGTTGACCCCAATCAGAAAGTTACTCGCTTTGAATACGATGCTGCCAATCAATTAAAGGCTCAAGTTGATGCCAATAGTAGCCGAACTGAGTACAAGTATGATGAGTTGGGAAGAAGAATCGATGTGACTGAGGGAGCAACGACTGCGATCGCCAGCACTCGCAAAACCGAGTACGATAAGGTTGGGAACGTTACTGCTGAAATTGATGGGAATAATAACAAGACTCAGTATGTTTATAATGCCAGGAATCGACAAACCAAAATCACCGATGCTTTAAACGGAGTTACCAATTTTGAATATACTCCCACTGGCAATCTCAAAGCAGTTACCGACCCGCTACTTCGCAAAACTGCCTTTACCTACGACCCTTTAAACCGCCAAAAAACCGTCACCGACCCCAAACTCAATACTACCACCTATACCTACGACAAGGCAGGCAATCGAACCAAAATTACCGACGCTCTCAACCGCACTACTGAATACACCTTCGACAATCTCAACCGCCAAATCGGCACTAAAAATCCCCTAACTTATACCACAAAATCCACCTACGACGCTAACGGCAATCTCCTCAGATTCACCAACGAATTGGGAGAGGAAACTGCCTATACTTACGATAAAAAAGACCGAGTGACTGCTGTTACTGACCAGTTGGGCAATACAATTTCTACAGAATACGATGCTAACGGCAACGTGAGTGCTGTCACAGACGGCTTGGGCAATACTACCCGCTACGGTTACGATGCTTTAAACCGTCAAACTACAGCGACTGATGCTCTCAATAAAGTGACGACTACCGCTTACGATAATGTCGGCAACATTGCTTCAATTACCGATCCTTTAAATAACAAAACGAGTTACACCTACGATGAATTAAATCGCCGCAAAACTGAAACCAATCTACCTCTGAACCGCACTCGCAGTTACACTTATGACCCCGCAGGTAATTTGCTAACTGCAAAAGACGGCAACAACCGCACTCGCAAGTTTGTTTACGACCAACTTAACCGTCCCAAAGAGGAACAGTGGCTGAATTCAACTAATGCTCCGATTCGCACGATTAGCAATACTTACGATGCAGCAGGTCAACTGAAAACTATTAATGACCCCGATGCAAGTTATGCTTTGACTTACGATTTGGCTGGCAATTTGGAGACTGTTGATAATGCGGGAACTCCGAATGTGCCAAATGTGTTGTTGAAGTACGCCTACAATAATGTTAACAATCCGATTTCTGTGACGGATACAATTAACGGTCAATTGCGGGGAACGAAGTCTTTTACTTACGATGATGCGAACCGGGTGACTCGGATTACTCAAAGCGGGAATGGAGTCAGTTCCAAGCGGGTGGATCTGAGTTATGATGCTGCGGGTCAAGTTAAGGATGTGACTCGTTACAGCGATTTGAATGGGACTGGTTTGGTGGCAAAAAGTGAGTATGTTTATGACCGTGGGGGTCGTTTAACTGGGTTGAGTCACGCTAAGGAGAATACAATCTTAGCTAATTATGCTTGGACTTACGATTTTGCCAATCGGGTGACTGGATTTAATTCGCCTTCGGGTAGTACGAGTTACAGTTACGATAAGCGAGACCAATTAACTGGGGCAGATTACAGTTCTCAGAGTGATGAGAGTTACAGTTATGATGATAATGGGACTCGCACTAATTCTGGTTATCAGACTGGTAGTAACAATCAGTTGCAGTCTGATGGTGTTTATAATTATCAGTACGATGGTGAGGGGAATCTCACGAAGCGGACTGATATTGTGACGGGTGAGGTGACTGAATACAGTTGGGATTATCGCAATCGTTTAAGTCAGGTTGTTGGTAAGAATGCTGGCGGTTCTGTGATTAAGTCGGCTCAGTATAGTTATGATGGTTTGAATCGCCGCATTGTTAAGGAAGTTGATGCCGATGGTGCGGGAAGTGCAGCACCTCAATTCGAGCGTTTGGTTTACGACGGACAGCAGATTGCTTTGACTTTTGATGGGGGTGGAAATCAAACGCATCGTTATTTGTATGGGGTGCAAACTGACCAGATTTTGGCAGATGAAGGTGTTGGTGGTAGTGTGTTGTGGCCGCTGACTGATAATTTGGGTACTGTGCGGGATTTGGTTGATTCTAATGGGGTGATTCTGAATCGGATTGGTTATGATAGTTTTGGGAAGGTTACTGCTCAAACTAATCCGGGTGTGGGTTTCCGTTTTGGTTTTACGGGGCGGGAGTTGGATGCGGAGACGGGGAATTATTATTACAATTCGAGGTATTACGATCCGAAAGGGGGGAGGTTTATTAGTGAGGATACTGTTGGGTTTGCGGGTGGGGATGTTAATTTGTATCGGTATGTGGGGAATAGCCCTACTAATTATACCGATCCGTCGGGATTAATACCGGTGCCTCTTGCGCCTCCTGTGGCTGCGCCGCCTGCGGGTGGTTTGATTCCGTTTTTGAAAGGTTTGGGTGCTGGGGGTATATTACTTGCACCTCCTGGTGGTGGTGGGGTGCTTAATCCTTGGTCTGCGGGCCAGAACGATCAACTGTTTCAAGACAGGGTGCGGAGAGGGCTGATTCGGCCACAGGGACAAACTCAGCCTACTCCACCGCTTAAGACACCTCCTACGCGACCATCGCAGACATCCCCTACACCAACCCCCACACCAGCACCAAAATCAGCCCCTGCACCAGCACCAGCCGCCAACAAGAAAGATAGCAATTGTCCAACCTGTGACTCCCTATTCAGTTCATATGATAAGTGTAGTGATTTGGTGACAAACGATTTGCCTTTTGGAGGGTATAAAGATACAAGTGCTTCCTCTGCTGCTAAAGTTATCCAGAACTTTAGAGGAAAGCATCCTCTGATCAAAGATTATAGAGAGCTTCAGCCTCAACGGGGACAAGGCGACCCAGCGACTAAGTTTAAATGTAAAAACCCTACAGATGCTAATCATTACAACGTTTTCATAAAAGACCTTCTCCCACGCGAGGTAAGTGCTGGTTCTCTAGCTGAATGTAAATGTTGTAAAGAAGGAAATCCTCCCGAATTAGTAAACCGATTTGCTATTCTGAACATTAAAGATAAAGCAGGTAACAAATATTACGATCGAGGGTACTGATGAACAAATTCGAGTATTGGTTTCTAGACACTGCTGTAACAGAAGTGGTTGGTTTCAGTTGGATTGTTCCTGATGATCGATACGGAGACCTTGCCATCAATCGCGCACCTCTCAATCTCACCGTAGCTGAAATAACCGATCTATTGCATTGTCTGTTTCAAACAGGAGACTTGCTAGCAACTACTCCCTCAGATTTCGATGAGTACGGCTTTAATAGAGGTTTTATACCTTCAAAATCTGAAATTGAGTCTGCTATTCATCAAAGAATAAATTTGTTCTACTTCTTGACAAGTCAAGGAGGAGAAAAATGGGAGTGTGTCTCTCATCCGAATTGGAATTTGTATATGACAGGATGTGACGGTTTCCTTGGCTGCGCTGACCGTAAATTATTAGAAGCATATTTAGCCTTATACCATTTAATAGATCATGGAAATACCCGTGCCTATATTATCCCAGGCACAGAATCATGGAAAATATTGACTCCTTGGCAAGCTACTTATTGGAAAACACTTCCTATTGGTTACGAAGTTCGGTATGAAAGTAGAAGCGTTGAATTTGATGAATCTGCTAAACGCGATCCTAAGTTAATTGAACGAGAAAAAAAAGCAAATAACTGGTATTCTAGCACTAGAATCTGGTATACAAACTACTTTAAGCAGTGTGAAGCAGAACTTAACTATTCCACAGCATTAGCAAAAAGTCCGAACCTCAAAATTGAATACTTGATGCTTAAGTCTGCAATATGCGGATGCGAGTCACTAATTAATTTTGCACACTCAGAGCAGCTATCTCAGGCTGAAGTAGTTCTTGCAGCAGATTCCTTGTTTCAGAGAGGTGACATTAAAGCAATGGTGTTTACCGATGAATACGACACCGAACCAGCTTCAGATGTTGTCTTAACCAGGGCAGGAATTCAAGACCACTTAATTGGAAGACTTGTAGCAAGCTACTATTTAACTCCTCAAGGTGGTGCTAGATGGGAAGCAATGGCTCATCCTGATTGGAATAAGTTTTTTATTGTTAATTTTCGTGAGTTCTTCCCTGATGAAGATGAAATTTTCGGTACTCAGCGAGAAATTCTCGAACAATTGTTGAGTTTAGACCGCTTGATTTTGGGCAAGCAACATATTCCAGGAACCGAAAAATGGAATGTCCTTGAACCCTGGGAAGCAACTTATTGGAAGACTTTACCACAAGGCTATCACGTTAGTTGTGAATTTCAGCACAATGATTCGTGCCTAGATTACCAAAAAGAAGGAGCTCTCCCTGAGTTAGTTGAGGAACATGAACAAGCATTGCAATGGTACGAGAATATGAAGAAATGGTATACTGATCCGAAGTTTGACTAAGTTCAATTGAGTATCCTAATTGTTTTGTTCTTGCTTAGCCTGCGATTCTAAATCGATCGCCAATACGATATGATTGAGTATTTGTACTTGCGATCGCCCTGACAGAGATATTATCACGGGCGATCGCACAATCGATCGCTCCCAACCTCTGCTAACATCAGATTTAACGAGAAAACTTACCTGCAAACTCCCGCAGAAACACATCAAAGCTGTTTACCGAAAGTGCGACGGCTTAGAAACCCCCAATGACCTCCCGAATCTCCATCATTACCACCACCTACAACCGAGAACAATACCTCAGCGCAGCCATAGAAAGCGTTCTCGCCCAAACCTACCCCAACTTTGAACTGATAATTTGGGATGACGGCTCGATCGACTCTAGCCTCACCATCGCCCGCAAATACGCACAGCAAGACACGCGAATTCAAGTAATCGCGGCCCCCCACCAAGGCCGAGGAATCGCTCTCAAAACCGCTCACACAATCTGCAAAGGAACATACATCGGCTGGCTGGACAGCGACGACTTGCTCGCACCCACCGCCCTGCAAGAAACCGCAGCCGTATTAGACGCACGGCCAGAAATTGGTGCAGTCTACACCGACTATCTAATTATCAATGAAAAAACTCAAGTAAAAGGACTGGGACACCGCAGCCAAATACCCTATTCTCCAGACAGGCTGTTAGTAGACTTCATGACCTTTCACTTTCGCCTGTTTCGCCACCAATTGTACGATAAAATAGGTGGCATTAACTCCGAATACAACCGCGCCGAAGATTACGATTTCTGCCTACGACTTTCAGAAATTACCCAATTCTATCACCTCAACAAACCCCTTTACTACTACCGGCAACATTCCCAGCATACAGTTCGACAACAACTCGCTCAAATTCAAGAATCTCAGTCAGCTATTGCACAAGCGCTGGAGAGACGCGGGCTGAGCGATAAATTTGAATTAGAAGTAGATATCGTCAGTCGATTTTTTCTGTACAAACGCCAGCAGAAAGAAGCAGGTTAAAGTGATATGACTCCCATCTCTCTTGTCATGACTGTCTACAACCGAGAACGCTATCTCAAAGCCGCCATAGAAAGCGTTCTCGCTCAAACCTACCCCAACTTTGAACTGCTAATTTGGGACGATGGCTCCACAGATAGCTCTCTCAATATAGCCCGCAGCTACGCCAAACTCGACTCCAGAATCAAAGTCCTCGCCGCCGAACACCGAGGAGTCAGCTATTCCCTCATGGCCGCGATTAGAGAAACTGCATTTCCCTACTTCGGGTGTGTGGATAGCGACGATTTGCTCGCTCCGAAAGCACTAGCAGAAACAGTCCCTATTTTAGATGCAAATCCTCAAGTTGGAGTTGTTTACACCAACTATTTACTCATCGATGAAAACGACTGCGTTGGCGGCGAAGGTGAACTCTGCAAAATCCCATATTCGCCAGAACAACTGTTAGTCGATCCGATCGTTTTTCACTTCCGCCTCATCCGCCGTTCGGCTTACAATAGTTGTGGCGGTGTGGACACCAAATTTGCCAGTGCTTTCGATTACGAATTGTGCTTGCGGCTGAGCGAAGTTTCAGAAATTAGAAAACTCAACAAACCGCTGTACTATTACCGCATCCACCAGCACAATTTTTCTCGCCAGCATCGGGCCGAGCAGATATTATTATGCCATACCGCTGTCGAACAGGCGCTCGTTCGTCGCAAACTTGCCGATACATTGGAGCTGGGAGTGGAACTTGTCGGTCAATTTCGCTTGCGTCCAAAGCAGGTCGATCGCAAAATTGATAATATCAGATTTTTGGGCGAGTTCCCAAATTCACCCGGCAGTCGATCGACCGCATCAAGTCCGATTTTTATCCTCGGGGCCGAACGTTCGGGGACAACTCTCCTGCGTTTAATGCTCGCGGCGCATCCAGATATCTGCATTCCCCCTGAAAGTCTTTTCTTTGTTGCCCTAGAGTCGAAATACGGCGCTGTCAGCGACTTGCTGCCTGAAATCGAAGAATTTTTAAATGACCTTTACAATAACGATTTTCACAGGTTTGGGGAGTGGAATGTTGACCGACAGCTTTTATTAAATAACTTGACAAACAACCAGCAGTTGAGTTACCAGAGAGCAGTTTCTACAGTTTATCAAACTTACCGCCAGCAGTTTGACCCGACAGCTTCGATTTGGGGCGATAAGAATCCTTTTCACATTTATCAATTAGGGAAAATTAGGAAATATTTTCCAGGCGTTAAGGTGATTCTGATTGTGCGAGATTTTCGGGCTTGTTACAGTTCGGTAAAAAAATTAGTAGCAAAAGAACAGGAAAGCGGGGAAGTGTGGCAGGGGATAAAAACGGTAGAAGGACTGACGCACCAGTGGAATCAAGTTGTTAAAATTCTTGAAAAGTATCATCAAAAGTGGGAGCAATTTTATTTGGTTTCTTACGAAGATTTGGTGAGGGAGCAGTCAGCACATTTGGCTGAAATTTGCAAGTGGTTGGGGGTGGATTTTCAGGAATCGATGCTGGATTTTTATGAAAAAAATGCTGCTGAAGGTTTGGTTCCGCCCAGTCAAATGGTGTGGCATCCACATACTTTAGAGCCTGTTGGAGTTAAGGGAATTAATGCTTGGCAAGATGAGTTGAGTTTTGCTGAGTTGGAAACTATTGAGTTGCTGAATTGGAAGAATTTGGAAAAGCTTGGATATAAATGCACTTCATTATTTTAGCAGGAATCTTGATGAGCGATTGTTATCGAATTTGGCGATCGCCCGATCGCAAAAATGCTAGGGTAGAAGCAGTAGCAACGATCGCTCAATACAAGTTATGATCGGACAGTCCTAGGGGTAAAACCTTGTGACAAATAGATACTGCGATTGCTTCGTTCCTCTCTTCGGACAACACCTAACCCAAGTGTGTTGAACGATCGCCCGCAGTGCCGATCCTCCCCTGTTCGTTCTAAAATCTACCAGTCAGTCGATCCAAAATTGTGCTACACTCAGCTTGGCTCAAAACCGCCATCAATCTAAAATCTAAAATCTAAAATCTACAAGTCAGTCGATCCAAAATTGCGCTACACTCAGCTTGGCCCAAAACTGCCATCAATCTAAAATCTAAAATCTAAAATCTAAAATCAAGATGACTGTCCAACTAAGCGACATTGAAACTCAACTAGAAACCCTGGGCCAAGAGTCCAAAAGTGCGATCGCAACTGCGAATACCCTCGAACAACTCGAACAGTTGCGCGTCGGCTACCTCGGCAAAAAAGGGCAACTCTCTCAAATTTTAGGCATGATGGGGAAACTGCCGCCAGACCAGCGGCCGAAAGTAGGCGCGATCGCCAATACTGTAAAAGAAGCCCTACAAGCCGACCTAGAAGACAAGCGCGCCGCTCTCCAAACCGCCCAAATTAAAGTCAAATTAGCCTCAGAAACCCTCGATGTTACCATGCCGGGGATTTTTCGCCCCCAAGGTCGCATCCACCCGTTAAATGCAGTCATAGACCGCGCTCTAGATATATTTGTCGGTCTGGGCTACACCGTCGCTAACGGCCCGGAAATGGAAACCGATTATTACAACTTCGAGGCGCTCAACACTCCCCCCGATCACCCGGCGCGGGATATGCAAGATACATTTTACCTGCCCGGTGGTGACTTGCTGCGGACTCAGACATCATCGGTGCAAATTCGCTACATGGAACAGCACAAGCCGCCGATTCGGATTGTCTCTCCGGGCCGCGTTTACCGCCGCGATACTGTTGATGCTACTCACGCGGCAGTTTTCCACCAAATTGAACTTTTGGCAATTGGTGAAAATCTCACATTTACTGACTTGAAAGGTACAATTAAAGAGTTTTTGCGCCAAATGTTCGGACAAGATTTGCCGATTCGTTTTCGCACGAGTTACTTTCCGTTTACAGAACCTTCTGCTGAAGTTGATTTGCAGTGGAACGGTAAATGGCTGGAAGTTTTGGGCTGCGGCGCTGTCGATCCGAATGTTCTTCAAGGAGTCGGTTTAGATCCCGAAAAGTATACTGGGTTTGCGGCGGGTTTTGGGGTGGAGCGGTTCGCTATGGTACTTTATGAAATTGACGATATTCGCCGGGTTTATGCTAGCGATTTGCGCTTTTTGCGACAGTTTTAAGTAATTCTTGGCGATCGGTTTTACGATTAGTCTGTGGCTTGCTGTCAATTTGGCTCGGTATAATCATTTGCGATCGACCAGATTAGGCGAAAAAACCAGAGTATCATCTGCCAACTGAACGATCGCATTTGTTTGTAGTGAGGACTTCAGTCCGCAAGAAAGAAGGACTAAAGTCCTCACTACGAACCTCTAAGAAGGACTAAAGTCTTCACTACGAACCTCTAAGAAGGACTAAA
>NZ_JAUBUN010000037.1:4785-11870 GCF_036702665.1 Microcoleus sp. Aus8_D2 | reverse complement strand
TCACTACGAACCTCTAAGAAGGACTAAAGTCCTCACTACGAACCTCTAAGAAGGACTAAAGTCCTCACTACGAACCTGTTTTTTAGTGGTGGAGCGAGGGAACTCGATCTGATTTCTTGTCTACTTGCTAAAGGCATCCTTGATGCCGTCAACAGCGCGCTCTACAGCATTCTTTGTGTTATCTACTGCTTTTTGAGTGCGAGCTGAATCTTCTTCTGCTCTTTTCTCAATTGTAGCTGCATCTTTCTTGGCTTTGCGCTCTACTACACTACCATCTTCTGATGCTCGATCGACTTTAGCAGCATTTGTCTTAGCTGTTTCCTTCACTTTCTCTTCTGTATCTCGGATGAAATTCTTGGCTCGTCCCGCATCTGTGCTGGCTTTGTCTTGAACTTTATCTCCCAAATCTGCGGCTGCGATCGAGCTTACAGCAGGAGATGCCATTGCTGCGGTGTTTGAGAAAAACCCACCCTGCCAAACAAAGGCCATCGCTGACACGCAAAGCACAGTTGCAGCCAGATAGCGCCCTACAGTCGAAAGCCGTTTGGTAAAATAATTCAGTTTCATAGAATACAAAATGAGAGATTACATCCTATTTCTACTCGATTTGGGCGATCGGCTAAACCATTCTCCAGATAGAGGTTATCCAGCGACGATCTGTCCAAAAAAATCCGTCTTTTGATAGATTGAAGCAAAAAACGTCAGTCGATTTTCCATTTTTCGATTTTCCATTTTAGATTGAAGAATTGACTGCAAAGCCGCGCTCTGGGAAGTTTAACAAAGGTCTGTTGATTTTGAGATTTTAGATGGAAGAATTGACTTGCAGCTCCGTGAATCTGCGGGACTCTCCCGCTGTCAGTTGTTCGCGGTAATTTTAAGTAATGTGCGATCGACTGTCACGCATTTAAACTGTTGACTGTTGACTGTTGACTCGGACACTTTCCCCACTCTCCCCCTCTCGGGATCTACCATAACGAGCAATTTACAGGCGCAGCAGCTTAATTTGTCCTCGCTTAAATCTCACGAAGCATTAATTTATATAAATAAAAATTGACGGACAGGCAGTATTGTGTTATTAACAGCTTTTTTCTGGAAGACAAATCCATTTTTTTGCTATATTGACCTGCAATAAAGATAATGGTTTTGATTAGATGAGGAGTTGAACGGATGAAAAACTTGAATTACTGGAACAAACCCGCTGCATTGCTGGGCGCGATCGCGCTCGTAGCCGGAAGTTGGCAGCCGATTGCGATCGGTGTTACCACCCCACCAACATCCACTACCAGTCAGGATGCTGAAAATATTTCCATTGAAGATAGCGCCACCTTTCAAATAGCCCAGGCTGACACCCTTTGCCGCAAAGTCACTCCCAAAGAAGGTTTGACCGTTCGCCAGAATCCAGACCCCAAATCCGCGAGAGTTGGCGGTGTAGCAATGAATACTCAAGTAACGCTGTTCCAAGGCGCTACTTCTGTTAAAGCCTCCGACGGCCGCCTCTGGATTCAAATTACCGCTCCCGTAAAGGGGTATGTAGCTACCGGATACCCCAACAACGAGGCTAATTTAGGTTCGTGCACAATTAGTCAAACTCCTTCCCCAGCACCAGCACCAGCACCAGCACCAGCACCGACACCAGCACCAGCACCAGCACCAGCACCAGCACCAGCACCGACACCAGCACCAGCACCAGCACCGACACCAGCACCAGCACCAGCACCGACACCAGCACCAGCACCAGCACCAGCACCAGCACCTGCACCTGCACCAGCACCAGCACCAGCACCTGCAACGGGCCCGGTAAGTCTGTGCCGCCAAGTAGAACCTCGCGTAGCGCCGAAGGGTCTAGCTATCCGCGCGGAGCCTTCAAAGACTGCGGCAGTTAAAGGCGGCGTAGCGGCTAACGGTCAAGTAACGCTTGTGCCGAATTTCCAGTTAGTGAGAGATAAGAATGGAGAAGACCGCAATTGGGTTGAGATTTCAGCCCCTGTGCCCGGATTCATCTCGGCTGGAAACTTGATCATGTGCAAATAAGATAGGAATTCGATCGCTCTTTTTTACTAAAAGGGCGATCGTCCTGGAATTTTGGAGGTTGCCGCGCGGAGCTCGCAATGCTTCGCAATGCAAGGATTTTGGATTGCTTCCACGGTCAAGATCCGGGGGGTTGCGAGCGGGATGCGAAGCTTTTTTCTACTTACAGGAGCCGGCCGCCCAATTTTGATGTCCGCGATTTGGCTGACACTTCGATTGTCGGCCTATCCACAGAATTTCCCATTTATTTTGCCTGAATCCGAGCTCGATGCGGTGCTGCATTCCAGCAACAGAATCGTCAGCTAAACCGACGACAGTATGCACGATTACTGCGGTTTCTCGTGTCGGATATTCCACAGAAATTCCATCGCTTTTTCTGCCTTCAGATTCTCGATCGCCGCTAAATAGTTTAGCTGCGATATCTTTGGGGTTAGAGACGGTGATTTTGCGATCGCCCAGAAACTGTTTGACGTTAATTGATTCGTAGTTCGATCGAGTTGCAGGCTGTGAAAATGCTGCAACGGGAAGTTGGATGCAGGTGAAAACAGCGAGGAAAAAGAGCGAACGCTTGACAATTGATTTGTGCATTAGGCTTGAGTTTGTGCTAGAAATTTTAGTCTCCCAGAGGCGAAAGCCGCCACATCTGCCTGGGTAAATTGGGTTTGTTGCCATGATGGACGGGAGATTAGCCGATCGCACCAAGCTTGAATTTTAGGATATCCGTCTGTGGATACATCAACCCAGGACAGCAATGGTATAACAGTACCGGCAACGCATTCGGCATATGTCACATTGTTGCTAGCGAAAAAAGGGCGATCGTCCAGCAAGCCTTCAAAGAATTTCAACACAGTATCGACTTTTTCCTTAGCCTTTGCGATTTCCTGCGGTTGAGGACTTCCCCTGCCCATTTTTTCACTGCTTAGCGGGTAAATTTGCGGTAGAAGTTCGTTAACCGTGACCAATTCTACCATCCTCACAACTGCCACATCTTTCGGTTCTTTTGGCAGCATTGCCGGTTCGGGATACTTCGTTTCTAGATAGTCAAGAATTGCTAGAGACTCGACGACAGTGAAGTCATCATCGACCAAAACAGGGATGCGGTGAAAAGGATTGATTGCGACAAACTCAGGCTGCAAGTGATCGCCGTCCAAGTGGATTTCTACTAATTCAAAGTCGAGGTTTTTTTCTAAGAGGGCGATCCACACGCGGCGGGAGTTGGGGGAAATGGGAGTGTGGTAAAGTTTCATGGCTGGTGGGGGTAATTATTGAAAGGTAATATAGCAATCCTAAATCAGTTTCAATAACTGGTTAACTGGTTCCCAGGTTCTGCCTGGGAACCGATGTCCAGAGGCTCTGCCTCGGCTGCGACAATGGAGGCAGAGCCTCCGGATATGCGTTACCAGACAGAGCCTGGTAACGAGTATAATCTAAAATCTAAAATCTAAAATCTAAACTTCTAACCTTCCTTAGAGCCGTCAACCCAGTCTAAGCCCCAGTTGAAAGCTTTATCCATCTCTCGGTGATCTGTATAATATTTCTCCTTCTTGCTAACTTTAAAAGTCTTGTCATCAACATTCTCAAACAAGGCAATGGCACATCTCGTTATACCATCACTAGGATTATCCAATTGCACTTCGATATCTGCCTGATCAATTACCTTTGGCAATTTGATTTTGACAACACCATTAGCCTCAGACCATTTAGCTATGCCCTCATAGATATAAGCGTAAACTAGAATCCGCTTAAATTCAGCAACCTTGTCGCCATTTATCCGCAAAGTCTCACCTTTATCACCCTTACGGTCATCTTCACCCAGATGAATATACGGAGTTGTAGAGAAATTACCAAAGAATTTGTCTATGGCTTGTATACTGTTCTTTTCTCCATCTTTTAGCTCATACAAGCAACCCAGATCAAGATCAATGGCAGTTTTGCTACCAGTTCCTTGACTCCAATTCAGTTTAACTATAATTTCACCCAGTCCGCCACTTGGCGTAATTATCGGGGGTTTTACAGCCTCTTCCTTTGGTTTATTAGAAACAGGAAAATCTGGCTTTTTATCACTACTTGCTGTAGATGTTACCCCCAAATCATTGCCTACTTCTGACTGTCTAGTTCTCTTTCTAGTTCTCGGAGTTGAATTTAATTTAGGAGGATGCGGAGTTGACTTATTAGTGGCAAAATCAGCGCTTTTTTCAGACTTAGTTAGCAACACAATAGACTCTTCGTTTCTCAGAGTAGTGACCGGTGGTGTTTGTGGAGGAGGAAGCTTAACCACAGTTTTCTGCTCGTTCTCAGCCACACTTTTCTGAGCATTCTCAATAATTTTTTTCAAAACCTCAATTTCTATTGGTTGCTCTTCAAAGTCATAGGTGTCACCTTCATGACGTAAGTAATCAAGAGCAGCACTCTTATTGAAAGTAGATTCATCAAAACGATTGATTAAATTTTGGATGGTGTTGGTGTCTTCGATCAAAATTCCCACTTCAAACTCTGGGCTACTTTCCTTAGAGGTGAGAAAGTTATGACTTCCCAGCATGGCAAAGTTGTTATCACACACCAAAAACTTTTCATGGGTACCCAATTCCTTCAAATTGAGGGACCCAGGATGTTTATTTTGGAGTTCACGCAATTTGGGCAATGCTCCATACCAAAATGTATCTATTTGATCTCTAGCCAGATCCTCCAATTTACCCCAACCAATATCAATCCGAACACCTCGGTTTATGAGTTCTTCGCACTTCTCAATCACTACAGCAGTAGCCCAAGAAGTCAGCCAAGGACATACCAGAATCAATCGCTCTTGAACATTTTCCAGCGCATCACTAAGCACTTTTCGAATTTGACGACGGTTAAACACTAGCCGATCTTCATATTGCTTATCACTGGGTTCATCGACCTGACTTGTGATGATATCAGGTCGATTTTCTAACAGAGACTTTAAATCGTCTAGTTTTTGCTCTATTCTCTGGTTTTGATCAAGCAGGCTGCCATGACTCTCACTCAATTTGTCTAATTGTTGCTGCAACTCTCTCAAGCGTTGATTTTGCAAAGTTAGTTTGGGCTTCTGTTTCTGAGAATTGTCTTTATTGTCATTAGACATAGACACATTACCTCAAATTTTTTTATACAGCGGTTCCCTAAAGTAAGAGTACCTAAGCTCCTTCTGAGTATATCAGTCAGCAAAAAAAAATTTAGCTGTCACCAGGTGACAGCTATTTTGTTTATCAAAAAGGCGGACATTATTGCCCGCCCCATCAAACTAGCGATTAGTAATCAAACGATCGACTTAGTAATCGAAGTCGCCGCCGCCCATGCCGCCGCCAGCGCCAGCAGGAGCGCCATCTTTGGGTTCGGGTTTGTCAACAACGATGCACTCGGTTGTCAGCACCATGCCGGCAATAGATGCAGCATTTTGCAGAGCAGAACGAGTTACCTTCGCAGGGTCAACGATACCAGCTTCAAACATATCGACAAACTCATTTGTCGCTGCGTTGAAACCAACGTTGAACGGCTTTTCTTTGACGCGCTCAGCGATGACAGCGCCATTCAAACCAGCATTTTCAGCAATCCGCTTCAGAGGAGCAGCCAAAGCCCGGGCTACAATCAATGCACCGGTCAATTCTTCGCCCTTCAGATTGGCGTTCGCCCACTCTTCCAATTGAGGAGTTAGGTGAGCCAAAGTTGTACCGCCGCCGGGGACAATGCCTTCTTCGACAGCAGCTTTGGTGGCGTTGATGGCATCTTCAAGACGCAGTTTGCGATCCTTCATTTCGGTTTCGGTAGCTGCGCCGACTTTGATGACTGCAACGCCGCCAGCCAATTTGGCTAAACGTTCTTGCAGCTTTTCTTTGTCGTAGGAAGATTCGGTTTCGTCCATTTGACGGCGAATTTGTTCGCAGCGGGACTTAACAGCGGCTTCGTTACCTTCGGCAACAATTGTGGTGCTGTCTTTGGTGATGGTGATGCGGCGGGCTTTGCCGATCATGTCCAGCTTGGTGTTTTCCAGTTTCAAACCGGCGTCTTCGGTGATTAGTTGACCGCCGGTCAATACGGCGATATCTTCTAACATGGCTTTGCGTCGATCGCCAAAACCAGGTGCTTTCACAGCAGTCACGTTCAACACACCGCGCAGCTTGTTGACAACGAGAGTAGCTAGAGCTTCTTTCTCAATGTCTTCTGCAATGATCAGCAGCGGGCGGCCGGAACGAGCTACTTGTTCGAGTACGGGTACTAAATCCTGTACCATACCGATTTTTTTGTCGGTCAGCAAGATGAAGGGTTCTTCTAGAACCGCTTCCATCCGTTCGGTATCGGTGACAAAGTAAGGAGAGATATAGCCTTTGTCGAAGCGCATCCCTTCGGTGATTTCGAGTTCGGTGGTCATAGACTTCCCTTCTTCCAGGGAAATTACGCCTTCCTTACCCACTTTGTCCATGGCGTTAGCAATCATTTGGCCGACTTCATCGTCGTTACCAGCAGAGATTGAGCCGACTTGAGCGATGGATTTGGAATCTTCTACTTGTTTGGCGTGTTCGGCAATCTTTTCTACCAAGAAGCCGGTTGCTTTGTCAACACCGCGCTTGAGGGCGATCGCATTTGCACCGGCTGCGACGTTCCGCAGGCCTTCTTTGACCATTGCGTGGGCGAGAACGGTAGCAGTTGTGGTGCCGTCGCCTGCTGCGTCGTTGGTTTTGGAGGCGGCTTGACGGATCAGAGCAACGCCTGTATTTTCTACATGGTCTTCTAGTTCGATTTCTTTGGCGATGGTTACGCCGTCATTGACGATTTGAGGAGCTCCGAATTTCTTTTCGAGAACCACGTTACGACCTTTGGGGCCGAGGGTGACTGCTACTGCTTCGGCGAGAATGTCCATACCGCGTTCGAGGGCGCGACGTGCATTTTCGTTATAGATGATGCGCTTAGCCATAGTTTTTGGGGATGAGAGGGTTTGAGATTTTGGATTGGGGAGGGATGTTCGTCATTTGTCCTGTGTCATTAGTTGTTTGGCGGCGTTCGCTTTAAACTAATGACTGATGACTGATGACGGCAGGACT
>NZ_JAUBUN010000037.1:0-4685 GCF_036702665.1 Microcoleus sp. Aus8_D2 | reverse complement strand
GTCATTTGTCCTGTGTCATTAGTTGTTTGGCGGCGTTCGCTTTAAACTAATGACTGATGACTGATGACGGCAGGACTGATGACTAATGATTAATTAGTTAACGATCGCCAGAATATCTTTTTCGGCTAGCAAGACGTATTCGTCGGTGCCGAGTTTGATGTCGGTGCCGGCGTACTTCGAGTAGAGAACTTTGTCGCCGACTTTGACTTCCATTTCAACGCGAGCGCCGTCGTCGTTGCGCTTACCGGGGCCTACGGCTGCGACTTCGCCTACTTGGGGCTTTTCCTTAGCTGTGTCGGGTAGAAGGATGCCGCCGGCGGTTTTTTCTTCGCTAGCGCTTACTTTCACGAACACGCGCTCGCCTAACGGTTTAACGGTAGAAACACTCAGTGATACTGCTGCCATAAATAAATCTCCAGATTACAGTTCTTAGTCATTGGGCCGTCAGTGGTCGCTCTGAAAGCAACAGCCGACTGCTGATAACTGACATATTAGCACTCTCGACTCCTGAGTGCTAATTTAGCTTTCTTCAGGGGCGATCGCAACTTACGTGTCTGTACGGGTTCCCGAACCGAGGATGAGTGGGAGTGGAGTCGAGAGTGGGGGAAAGTCGGGAAGTGGGGAGTTTGTGGTGATGAGTTTCGATCGCTAACCTATTACTGTTGACGAATGAATAAAATGTCGGAAAATAACAACGATGAATCTTGCAGCCAAGGCTTGAGCGCTTGCGTCCAAAGCCTGGGAATCGATCGAATCGAGCGGCATATTTTTATTTGTGCCGACCAAACCGTACCCAAGTGTTGCGATCGAGAAAGCAGTCTGGTGGCTTGGAATTACTTAAAAAAACGCTTGCAAGAATTGGGGTTGGACAAGCCAAAAGCCGATCGGCAAACCTGCATTTTTCGGACTAAAGCTAACTGCCTGCGAGTGTGCGCGTCTGGGCCGATTATGGTAGTCTATCCAGACGGAGTGTGGTACCGCGATGTTACGCCCCCCGTCATCGAGAGAATTATTCAAGAACATCTGATCGGCTCAAGGGTGGTTGAAGAATACGCTTTTTTAACTCATCCTTTGCCGGAGCCGGCTGAGGCGAAAGCAGATCTTTAACTGTAGCGCTGTGAAAAGGTACAGCATGATAATTGACACTCCCCACCGATGAATCCGGGGGATTCTTCTCTCAGCGAGCCAACTTACCTCCGCAGGCTGGCGCCAACGAAGATAGAGGTTGATTCTCTCTTATGCGTTGCTTGCGTCGAGCGCAAAGGTTCCTGTGTGCCCCACAGTACCCAATCCTGACTTGAGGATATTTATGCCAGCGTTGTGGTCGCGATCTAATCTACATCCACATTGACAAACGTGAGTTCTCGCAGACAAAGATTTCTTAACCACAACACCACATAAGGAGCATTCTTGCGACGTATAGGCAGGATTGACCGCAATCGCGATCCGTCCGAATACCCGCCCAAAATACTCTAACCAAATGCGAAATTGATACCAGCCCGCGTCACTAATGGACTTAGCCAGACAATGATTCTTAACCATGTTCTTAATCCGCAAATTTTCCGAGACGACTACATCGTTAGATGTGATTGCGCACCGCGCCAATTTGATGGCATGGTCTTTACGTTGTCTACTTATTTTGAGGTGAACTCGTCCTAATTTAACTCTAGCCTTATGTCTATTCATCGAGCCTTTTACTTTCCGAGAAACGAGGCGCTGCGCCCGTTTCATCTTTCGCGCACCTGTTCGATAGAACTGAGGATTTTCAACTTTGTTACCCTGAGAATCGGTGTAAAAGCTTTCTAGTCCGACATCTAAGCCAATAGTTTGATGAGTTGGTTCTCTGACTTCCTGACGTTCCACTGAAATGCAAAACTGAACGTAGTAACCGTCCGCTCTTTTTACCAATCTAACCCTTTTGATTTGGGAAGAGTTGGTAGAAGTTCAGATCGCGAGTACCTTTCAACTTCAGCTTGCCTATCCCCTTTTTATCGGTGAAGACAATTGACTTTCGATCGAGAGCTAGTTTCCATCCCGACACTTTATATTCAACCGAGCGATTATCTTTCTGGAATTGGGGAAAACCTTTTTTACCAGCAATCTTACTCTTGCAGTTGTCATAGAATCGGGAAATTGCCGACCAAGCGCGTTCGGTTGCTGCTTGACGGGCTGTTGAGTTTAGTTCCGAAGCAAAAGGAAATTCCTTCGCTAGTATCGCGCTTTGCTTGTTCAGGTCGTACTTATTGCTCTTCGGATTGTGCATTCATTCTTCGGATGCACTTGTTCCGAATGAACTGCACAGTACGAATCGCGTCATCAATAGCTGCGAACTGCTCGGGTTTTCCGTAGGTTTTGAACTCAAAAACTAGCATTGGAACTTGATGTCTTACGCTGACCATTATAGCGCAAAAACAATGAATCGACAAGGAAAATCAAAAGATTGTAGGTGGAAGACAGCCTTACTCCGAGTTCATCCCTGTGATGCAAGCCAGGGGCTTTGCTCTCGTTTTCCGGTAAAGTAGAGAGCGCGATCGCGTTGGACGATCGCACCTGTGGCTCGAACAACTGTAGTTTCCCCTGTGTCTTTGGTAGTCCTGCTTGTCGCTTGAGTTTTTGAGGGGGGTGTATCGAAGCAGTTCGATCGCGCTTGGGGCGAAAGTTGGCCCAAAAGTTTCTCAGTAGCGGACATCAGGCAGTTTGCCAAACTACACTAGAAATAGTTAAATACGTAAGTAGGGAGTCTTTAAATTTCTCTATATTCAGAAGTATCATTTAAAACCGGAGCATCAACCTGCAATTGAACCGATCGAGATTAAATATTTAACTTGGGATCTCTAGCGGGAGTCTCCCATCCATCAAGACCGATCGTGACGACGGGCGATCGTCCATTACAGGTTTTGGCTCCGTTCCAGGTCGCAAGACATTCACAAACGGGCGTCGATCACTGGTTGGAAAGCGGTAATACCCGCCCCGCTTTCCCCTCACCGCCATCCATTCACCCCACCGCCGTCCTCCACCCCCAGCCGGGGCGATAGGGGACTGACGACAAAAACAGGAGTGAAAACAAGGAATCGAGCGGAATACTTTAGCGGGAAGAAACATGAAGGACAATAATTCAGGAGAGCAAAAACGGCTGATGCTGGTTGACGACGACCCGAACTTGATCTTGCTAGTCAAGGATTACTTAGAGTTTCGGGGTTACAACGTCATCACAGCAGAAAACGGCAGACACGCTCTAGAAAAACTCGAACAAGAAGTCCCAGATTTAATCATCTGCGATGTGATGATGCCGGAAATGGACGGGTACACTTTAGTCAAACACATCAGAGAAGACCCGCGCACAAGCTGGATTCCGGTTCTTTTCTTGTCGGCCAAAGGTCAAAGTTCCGATCGAGTAAAAGGCTTGAGCACGGGGGCTGACGTTTATATAGTCAAGCCTTTTGAACCGGAAGAACTGGTAGCCCAAGTAGAATCTTCCCTGAAAGCAGCATCCCGCTTGATTCGACACTCCAATCCAGGTATTGAGAGCGGCCCCAAAATTAAGGCGCGCCGCAATGTCGAATTGACTCCCACTGAGTTAAAGGTGGTACAGTTGCTAGCGCAGGGTATGGCAAACCGCCAGATCGCAGACGTGATGAATGTCAGCCAGCGGACTATAGAGAGCCACGTCAGCAATATGCTGGGCAAAACAGGTCTGCACAACCGGACAGAGTTAGCTCGCTGGGCCCTTGAAAGCAAAAAGGCCTGAGTCCGGGGCCAATCTGCTATGAAATCAGGGGAGCACTCTTGTACTACAATGCGCTGGGCGTAGGCCTGCTTGGCGGTACGGCGGTTGGCGTGGTAGTTTGAAGCCCCATTAACCTTGACACCGCCGAAGCATTGAGTTAGGGGGCGTCTAGTTTTTGAGGATTGGTCGATCGAATGCCAGCAGCCCTAAAAGAGCCCTCTGGCGGTAGAGCCGAAAATATGAAATACTGGGGGCATGGAGTTTTCTGAAGTTTAATCTATTGCCTCAGTTAGCTCTATATTGCTAAAATGTGATATTTAGATTAACTTCTTTCTACAATTATTAGGTCTAAGTTCTATGACAAACTTAATGAACCGCCTTTCTATTTTTGTGGACGGGAACAATATGTTCTACGCTCAACAAAAGAACGGCTGGTTTTTTGATCCACGCAGGGTGCTCGAATATTTCAAAACTTCGCAGCCGAATGTCATCTTGATCAATGCTTTCTGGTATACGGGTTTGAAAGACCCCCAAGATCAAAGGGGATTTCGAGATGCTTTGATCAGTCTGGGTTACACGGTGCGCACGAAGATTCTTAAGGAATATTACGACGATGCTTCGGGCCGATATTCTCAAAAGGCTAATTTAGACATCGAGATTGTGGTTGATATGTTTAATACGGTGGATCAGTACGACCAAGTTGTGCTATTTAGCGGAGATGGGGATTTTGAGCGGGCGATCGAGCTACTGCGATCGAAAAATACTCATATTACTGTGGTATCCACCGAAGGAATGATTGCTAGAGAGTTACGAAATGCTACTGATAGGTATATCGACCTAAATGAAATTCGGGAACATATCGAGAAGATGGATTATTAGTCCAGCAGTCAGCAGTCAGCAGTCAGCAGTCAGCAGTCAGCAGTCAGCAGTCAGCAGTCAGCAGTCAGCAGTCAGCAGT
>NZ_JAUBUN010000036.1:0-79761 GCF_036702665.1 Microcoleus sp. Aus8_D2 | reverse complement strand
GTAATTGGTAATTGGTAATTGGTAATTGGTAATTGGTAATTGGTAATTGGTAATTGGTAATTGGTAATTGGTAATTGCTCGCTCGCGTACCTCACTTAATTGAGAATTGCTATAGTTCTTCTGCATTTTAATTAAATTTTTGGGGCGGGCAGGATGCCCGCCCCACAAGAGTTTCAACAAACAGGATTGTGAAAAAAAATGCAGGATATAGCACAATACGGTTCACTTAAAATTGTCCGAAAAGAGGCACGAAGCAAACAAGAGTGTCTCTGGTTCATATCGTTTGATTGACCGAATGGTCTTAAGTAAACCGTATTGGGCTATAGCACAATACGGTTTACTTAAGATTGTCCGAAAAGAGGCACGAAGCAAACAAGAGTATCTATTTTTCATAGGATTTTACCCCCAGTGCAGTCGATCGTGAACCGTATTGATACCAGCACCACCTAATGAACGAACGAGTGCAGCTATAGAATGGATATGGTTCCCCTATTATTTGAAACCTTGAGATTTTTCTTCAGGGTTGATAGTATTACTCTATAGAATCCGTCACTCTCTCCAAACTAATAGGCGACTTAATGATTTGATTCTCTAGCCAACTCACCGGGAAGAAAATTCCCGGCTTCTTGGTAGGAGTATTTAGTGTGTTGAATACCCTGTCCCAAAATCCGTGAATCCCATAGTTTCCCTGAAAATTAGTATGATGAAGATCGTGAAAATCTGAGGAAATGAAAAATATTGACAAAGAACTATGACCTTCTAAATTGTAAGCATTGCCTATAACAGTCCAGGCACAGAGTTGAGTGATGTCATATCCAAATATAAAGATAGGCAAAACGTCTGTGATGGTGACAATAATATATTCAAGAAGGCTCTTATGTCCAGCCACAAAACTTGAAGAATCGCGAAATTCATGATGTTTAAGATGGATTTTCTGCAAAGATTTTCTATGCAATAGCCAATGGGAAATGTAAAAACAGAAATCAGCAGCAACTATTCTCATCAAAAACCATCCCAAATTTAGGATTAAGCTATTTCCTCTCTGAACCTCGGGAGCTAAATAAATAATTATTAATGCTGCTATAAAAGCTTTGATTTATCCTGTAATTATACCTTTTACGGTAAATGAAGGAAATTGTTGCTTTTTTACTTTCTTAACTCTTGCAGTCAGTTTCTCCATCAAACTATCGTTGCTTTTGATTCCTTTCTCAATGAGAATGCCAATACAATAAAATGAGATAGAACCAACGATCCAGTACAACAGCACCTTTGTTATAAAGTTGGGTTCGATATCGTGCAACAGCCAATAAAATACCTGCTGAACAATCGTGCAACTAATAGCAATCTTTAGATAAAATTCTATCTCAAAACAGAAGTTTAAAATTTTTTGCATCTTTTTACTCTTTATTTTTCTTCATTAAAATCGGTGTTTTGATAGAAATTGGGACGGAACCAATTGCGGTAATATTTTAATGCTTCCGTCCCGTTAGCGATCCAACATCCTTCTAACATCATCTGATGTCCAGATTTGATTCGTGGTCGAACTTTCTTTCATTGGTGACTCGGTTCTGCTGCTAATTGCGATCGCCCGCCATGCAAAATCCCGGATTTTTGGTGACTGTAAAGCAGCCATCAAACCCCCAGGATTTAAAATTTTCCTCTTAAACGAGGCTATAATTGGCGATCGGTATTGACTAATCAGCAGTAGCCAATTCGGTACTGCCAGCGCCCCGCTTCCGCGTCAGGGTATTGAATAGCATTTGACCGACAGCTTTAATCAAATTGCCTTCTAACTCCATAAACATCTTCATGTTCATGCCAAAAGCTGCATTAGCTTCATCAACAATACGCTCTGCTGTAGCTTCGTCGATCGGCAATTCATTCATTGCTTGACGGTAGTTAGCTTTGAACTCTTTTTCATCAGGAATATCCTGGAATTCATAGAAAGCAGTGCCTTCTCCCTCGGTAAGATTCATGCCCCGCTGAGCAATTCCCTTCAGGATTTGTCCGCCGGATAAGTCACCTAGGTAGCGAGTGTAAGATTGAGCTACTAACAGTTCTGGTGCTGTCGCCGATATCTCGTGAATCCGCTGCACATAAGCTTTAGCTGCTGCTGACGGAGCTACTTGTTCCCGCCAATTGGCACCGTAGTAGTAAAATAAATCTTGCTCTAAGCTTTGTTTGCGATTCAACTCAGAAAAGTAAATTTTTGAAACAACCGGATGCTGCTTTTGGCGTTCCATTTCCTCTTCCATTGCCGAGTAGACAAAGTAGAGGTTTCCTACTAACTTCCGATAAGAAGTTTTTTCTACAACGCCTTTTAAAAAACACTTGACAAAACCGACATTTTCTGCCATTGTGTGGGACTTTTTGGTTCCCTCACGCAATTTGGTAGCTAAATTGATGCTCATACTATATTGTCCAACCTTCTATTTTTGTGCTAGTTGATGGATGCGCCAAAAATCTCAAATTTACCTAAGCATTTACCTTAAATCAATTTGATGAGAGATTGTATTAATTTTTATAACAAAAGTGGCAGTAGTCAGTGGGCAGTGGGCAGTGGGCAGTGGGCAGTTGGCAGCAGTCATCAGTATGTGGGCAGTGGGCAGTTGGCAGTTGGCAGCAGTCATCAGTCATTCAGTAGCCATCAGTCATCAGCCACTAACTAATGACTAATGACTAATGACTAATGACTAATGACTAATGACTAACTTAGATGTCCAAGTCGAGGAGGTTGAGTTTGGGGCCGTAGGTTTCGATGAATTCGCGACGGGGGGCGACTCGATCGCCCATTAAGATGGTAAAGATGCGATCGGCCTCGGCAGCGTCTTCAATCTCCACCCGTTTCAGCGTCCGAGTTTCCGGGTTCATCGTGGTATCCCACAACTGTGTCGGCATCATTTCGCCCAAACCTTTGAACCGCTGGATGGTGTAGTTAGCATTGGCGGGGAATTCATTACGGATCAGATTGTTCATTTCGCGATCGCTGTAACAGTAATAATGATTGCGTCCCCGTTCCACTTTATACAGAGGAGGACAAGCAATGTAGATGTAACCTTGTTCTACAAGGGCGCGCTGGTAGCGGTAGAAGAAAGTCAGCAACAGCGTGCGGATGTGGGCCCCATCTACGTCAGCGTCGGTGTTGTGGGCGCACAAACCGCCTGTACCGCAGACAAAGTTTTCATCATCTTCGACTGAGAAGTCATAAACATAGTCGCCTACTAAGTCAATCTCAGATGCTGAAATTACTTTCAAACCCATCAAATCATCGCTGATTGCTACGTAGTCCGATGATTTGCGATCGGGGCGTGCCAGATGAGCTTCCACGCGAGCGGCATTGGCGTGTCGCTGCCAAATTTGGCGACACAGTTCGAGTTGATCTTTGCTGCAAATCGCGATCGTATAATAAGGATGTCGCGTTTGAATTTCCGCACCTACAGCAGTAGATGGTTCGTGAACAGTTGGACTGGCAATAATTCCCAACTGTCCTAACAAATAAAGCAACCCATCTTTCAGCTTGGGAGAATTAGTTGTCAGCGATAAGTGACTGCCACCCGTTGTACCGTCACCGAGGAAATAACCTTCCAGAAAAGTCATTTGCAGTTCTTCAGACAAGCTGAACAACATATCTGGTAGTTGCTTCAAATGCGCTTGCTTGCCCAAACCCCAAGCCCGGATTAATCGCGCCGCTGCCACACTGTGGAAGTAGAGTTTAATGCCGTCACTGTCTGGATCGTTATATTGACGAGGTGTTTCGTTAAATACCGACTCAATGGCAGCAATAATTTCAGGAATAAACCGCCGATCTTTCTTGCCCAAGTTAAGGCTAACTTGATGTTGGCTGAGAGTTCCCTCAGCTACATACCAGCCGAGAAACCACATTAATTCTCGACTTACAGGTAGGTAGCGCGCAAAGGCTTTGTCACCGTGTGCTTGAGGTACAATTTGCACATCTTCACCCAGTTGTGCGATTTCGTCTGCTGTGAAGTAATCAAAGGGTTTGTAACAGCTAACCTCGCGCCAGTGTGCGTTTTTGCTCGTATCATCTTGAGCGAGGCGATCGTCAATTTTCGACGGTACCGTTTCGTATACAACATTATCGGTGCTGCCAATTGCCTCCAGATAGCTCAAGAAGTGAGATAAAATTGGGCGGCTGATGCCGCGTTCCCACTGACTAATTGTGATTGGCTGTTTCACTCCGACTGAAGCTGCAACTTGCTTTTGGGAAATCCCTGTTGCTTGGCGTTGGGCGATTAATTTTTGCCACGCTTCATCATCTATTTCTACTCGCGGTTCACTCCACTGATCGGGCTGGGAAACTTTTGCCAAGACGCGCTGACTTGCAACTTGCCGCACGTCTTCACCTTTGAGATAAAGTGCTTTGGTCAACTCAGCACTATAAAAAGTTTGCAGCAAATCTATCCGTGTGGGGGCAACTGCTGGGCGCGGTAAGCGCCGACTGGCGACTAGGAGATCCCCTGGCTTAACTTCGTTGCCTTTTTTGAGAATAACTTCGTTATTTTCAAAGACGAAAACGCTGTGAGAGGATGTCACTTTGATCGATCGATTGTAGCGAGTCGTTAGTTTATACATCGCTTCCTCATGTCCGTGACGAATCACGGCTTTCAGAGGGCGAAAACGAGTAGCATGGGTAGTTTGGTCGAAGGACATCACCTGATATTGGTCAGCAGCGCGGCGGCCTTCTACGCAGTCATCAATAAACCCGCCAATTGTGACGAATTCTGTGCGTCCTGTGTTGTCCATCACCAGTGTTGGTTCGTCGCCTGCTACGCTCATAATTACGATATGGTGATACCGCAATTGCCCCGGATCGAATTCTTCGCCTTTGATGCCCAAGCCCAGGGCTGTAATTAACGACTGAATTTCGTTATTTTTGTAGATTTTGGCGTCGTCGGTTTTCTCGATGTTGAGAATTTTACCCCGCAAAGGCAAGATTGCTTGGAATTGTCGATCGCGCCCTTGCTTGGCCGATCCGCCAGCCGAATCTCCCTCGACCAGGTATATCTCAGACAGGGCGGGGTCTCTGGAGCTACAGTCCGCTAATTTTCCGGGCAAAGGAGACGATTCTAGAACGGATTTTCGGCGCACTAAATCGCGGGCGCGGCGGGCAGCTTCAGCGGCCTTAAATGCCTGAATTGCTTTTTCCAAAATAGCGTCTGCTACTTGGGGGCGAAATTCCAAATATTCGGTCAATACTTCGCCTACCAAGGAATCGACAATTCCCCGAACTTCGGTATTGCCCAACTTAGTTTTAGTTTGGCCTTCAAATTCCGGATCGGGAACTTTGACCGAAATCACGGCAGTTAAGCCTTCGCGGACGTTTTCGCCGGCCAGGTTGGGCTCGTTTTCTTTGATTTTGTTGCGCTTGCGGGCGATCGAATTCATCGTCCGCGTCAAAACAGCCTTCAAACCTTCTAAGTGTGTACCGCCGTCGATCGTCCGAATGTTGTTCGCAAAACCCAGAACGTTGTCGCTAAAAGCATCGACGCACCACTGCAAAGACACTTCTACGTACACGTTGTTGCGTTCTCCTTGTACGTAGATCACCTCTTCGTGCAGGGGCTGCTTCTCGCGGTTCATGTAGGTGACATATTCCTTGATGCCACCCTCGTAACAATAGGTTTCGACGCGCGGTTCGCTACTTTTGAGCAGTTCCAAACGCCGATCGCCAAACGTAATTTTCGCACCCGCATTCAAATAAGCCAACTCTCGCAAACGTCCAGCAACTGTAGCGTAATCGAACTCAATCCCAGTGCTAAATATCTGAGTGTCTGGCAAGAAACTAACTGAAGTACCAGTGCGATTTCCTTTACAGGGCTTAGCGCCAAGTTCGCTGACTGGAAAGCCTCTTTCATAGCGCTGCAAATGTTCTTTTTGGTCGCGCCAAACCGTCACCTCTACCCACTCCGAAAGCGCGTTAACCACGGAAATACCTACACCGTGCAAACCCCCAGAAACCTTGTAACCGCCGCCGCCAAACTTGCCGCCGGCGTGCAGTACAGTCATTACTGTTTCTATTCCCGATTTGCCAGTTTTGGCAACGATGCCGGTGGGAATACCGCGGCCGTCATCTGTGACAGTGACTGAACCGTCGGCGTTGAAGTCAACCTCGATGTGAGTGCAGTGGCCAGCCAGCGCCTCATCGATGGAATTGTCCACAACCTCGTAAACTAGATGGTGGAGTCCTCGCGGGCCGGTGGTACCGATGTACATCCCCGGTCGTTTGCGGACTGCTTCGAGACCTTCGAGAACTTGAATCTGGTCGGCGCTGTAGCTGCTGGTCATACAAAAATAGCTCCAATAATGAGGCCTAAAGCCCCAAAAGCTTCTAAAATGGGAAAACTCCTAAAATTATAGCACAAAACCGTTAAAGGCGATGCTAGGGCTTTCTGAATGGAAATTTATTGGGGGGGCGGAGGGGAATAGTTTTGAGATTGCTTCGGTATTTCCCAGGCCCAGGGCGGTGAATGAGTGGATCCCGAGAAGGGAAAGCAGGGATGAAGAGAGTCTGGGAGAGGATTTGAGGGTTTTTATAGGGAAATGTGCGACAGCTTATGTTTAGTTTAATTACGATTTGCGGGGCGACGGCGACGGGGAAGTCGGGAGTGGCTTTGGCTTTAGCCGATCGCCTGAAATCTTCGATCCTCAGCGCAGACTCGCGTCAAGTGTACCGCGAATTTGACATCGGAACGGCCAAACCGACAAAGAGCGATCGCGCTGCTGTACCGCATCACTTAATTGACATCTGCGATCCGACCGAAACTCTAACACTTGCAGAGTATCAACAGCAAGCTCAAAAATTAATTGCTGGTGTCGATTTCCCCCTTTCTCCTCCGCTGTTGTTGGTGGGAGGGACAGGCTTGTATATCAAATCGATTGTCAAGGGTTTGAAAATTCCGAGGGTGGCGCCTGTACCAGAATTGCGATCGCAACTTGCAGAACTCGGCCAATCTCAATGTTATGCGATGTTGCAGCAGGTCGATCGCCCTGCCGCCGAGAAAATTCACCTCAACGATTCCTTCAGAACCTTACGGGCACTGGAAGTATTTTATGTCACCGGGCGCTCTATTTCCGAGCAACAGGGCGAAAATCCTCCCAATTATCCTATTTTACAGATTGGGTTGGACTGCGAGATGGATGTTTTGGGCGATCGGATCGAACAGCGCACCGAACAAATGCTAGAACGAGGTTGGCTTGCTGAAGTAGAATATTTGTCTAAAAAATACGGCTGCAACTTACCGTTGTTGAACACCCTGGGATATCAGGAAATCAAACAATATTTAGCTGGCGACATTACGCTTGAGGAAGCTAAGAATTTGACTGTTTTGCACACGCGGCAATTTGCGAAGAGACAGCGAACTTGGTTTCGAGCATATCCTGAAATTGAATGGTTTGATGTTAGCGCACCAGATTTGCTCGAACAAGTTTGGCAAAGAATACAAAAGTTTACGATCGTAGGTTCGTAGTGAGGACTTTAGTCCGCCAAAAAGAAAGGACTGAAGTCCGAACGATCGAACCAATTAAATCTGTTGACATGGCACTTATCCTTGAAAAATAAAAGTCAAAGGAACGACTTCTTCCTGATTGACCAAATAGTCGTATAATCTGCCATCGATCGCGTTTTTCTGGCGCGTAAATGTGCTGGCTAATATGTTTCGATGCTACCTAATAAATTATCTAAAAACTTAAAAGTCTATGACTCTCTAACTCAGTAGTTAGCTAAATGAACTATGTTTTACAGGAGTCGTTTTTTTAGCTAGCTTCGTGAAACTGGCGATCGCTTCGCCGCCGAACTGAAACAAGAGCGATCGCCTGTATATTCATGAGCTTAGTAAGCAGGTTTAACCATCCTACTAACCCCTCTCAGTCTTGCTAAAAACTATTCAGGATCAAAATAACTTGGTGCTACATCTAAGTAAAGAGAATTGGCAATTTCCAAGTAGTCTTTTGCAAGTTTAGGAGTAATGAAGTGTATCGCATTTAAAGACTCCGTTTTTGATGATATAGAGCGGAAATTTTTTAATACGTCAAACACGGGCCAAGGTCTTGCTGCTATTTGCAACAATTTAAAAAATAAAGTTATATTTTTGGCGTCAACAAACTTTAAGATATGCCCTGTTTCCGCTCTGACGGCAAACTTTGCTTGAGTATTACCTAAGCTTATTCCCTGTAAAGTCACATCTCCTTCTGCCGATAGTTCGATTTTAGATTGGGATGAATTAGAAATCATAATGGTTGCATTCGGAGTGTGAATTAGTTGGGTAATGACTACCCATCCTGATTTCCAATTGCCGTCTTGGTAGACTTGGGAAATGTCTTTTTCGAGTTTAACTAAGTCTTCAATGAATAGCTCGTAACTCTCTGCTGCTTCAATTATGAAAGCCCCCTCTTTGCTGAATTCAATTCCTATTCCTACTTGACCTTCTGGGATATTAGGCAGGTTTGGATTCAAATGACCAGCAGCTTTAATTATTCTAGACACCCCTGATTCGGAAACATACTCAATTTTAGTCGAATCCTGGTCTGGGGATTCTCTAAATGAAATCCCCAAGTTTTCGAGGGATGTTACTTTATTAAAAAGATTTCCAGTTAAAAAACCTACATCTCCTAGCTGAAATCTCGTACTTGGTAGCCAAGCAGCATAATAGTTGTTAAGCTGCTTTTTTATTCCGTTGACATAAACTTCCTGTGGTGTTGCCATGTTTTTTACCTTTATGATGGGGAAAATTGATTTTCTTTAGGTGCGAGCGCGCTTTACGATCCCAACTGATAAACTATCTGTCTATTGACATTTAATCTGAGAAAAAATTCCCTGAGACTTGTGAATTTCTTGCCACCATCCTTCAGTACCTCCTTTTTTCAACTGATACTGCACTTGATTTGAATATTGGTCTGGAACGACTCTCCACCTTGTTGCTTTTTGATAACCCTCTTCTCGACAGTAAGCATTGGCAATTATCCACCTTGCTTCCTGACTGCAATCGCTGGGCATACACCAGTCAATAGTCCAAAATCGGTTGCCAATATAGTGTCTTGGATTATTAAATGTTTCATCGGCTTTAGCTGGTTGAACTTGTATCATATTTGCAGTATTCAAAGTTAATAAAGCTGTCAAACAAGCTAATTTACAAGTCTTTAATTTCATTCTTAGGACTCCTTTAATAAGATTAATTCAGTAATAACCCGGATGCGGCAGCTACGTCTGTGAGAAATAGTTATAAATAGTTATAACGTGGAAGCAAAATATGCTATCTCTTTAAGTATAATTGCTCACTTGGGGACTGTCAGCACCGCTCTTGCGCTAACAAACCGGAGAATTTTAGATAAATGACGATCGACGAAGCACTTCTTTTCCTAGACTCACTTCTCACACAAGAGCATCTCAACGATGTTCACATACTGGTATTGCGGCAGACTTGGGAAGGACGCTCTTATCCAGAGATTGCCAAAAACGCTGGTTATGATGCCGAATATATTAAGTTCGTTGGCTTTCAGTTATGGCAAATCCTCAGTCGGGTATTCGGAGAAAAAGTCACTAAGAGCAATGTTCAGTCAGTTATGCGACGGCAAGCGCAACAGGCACAAGTAACCGTCACACTACCAAATAGCCAAATTAGTCACAATATCGACGCACAAGTCGATCGCAGTGGTACGATCGCCGATCGAGTCGCAACTGACGTAACAAAAATCAACAAATCCCTTGATTGGGGAGAAGCAATTGATGTTTCCATTTTCTACGGACGCGCAGAGGAATTAGCTTTATTAGAAAAGTGGCTGATCGTCGATCGCTGTCGCCTAGTGACACTGTTGGGGATGGGTGGAATTGGCAAAACCTCTCTCTCTATCAAGGTAGCAGAACGCATCCAAGAACAATTTGATTGCATTGTCTGGCGCAGTCTTCGCAATGCTCCCTCGATCCTCGATTTGTTGGCAGAACTAATTAAATTTATCTCGAAACAGCAGGAAACAAATTTACCGGCAACTGTCGATGCTAGAATCTCGCGACTGATGCACTATCTGCAAAAGCATCGGTGTTTATTGATACTGGATAATGTTGAGTCAATTTTACAGGAAGGGGAACGCACGGGTCGTTATCGAAATGGATATGAAGGATACGGTCAACTTCTGCGATGCGTAGCCGAAATAAATAATAAAAGTACCTTGCTACTAACCAGTCGAGAAAAACCTATTGATTTAGGCGCTAAAGAAGGCAAAAAATTCCCCGTTCGTTCATTACAACTGACAGGTTTGACAACCCCCGAAGCACGGGAATTTTTCCAAGGCATCGGGGTTTTTCAAGGGTCAGACTCCGAATGGGATATTTTGGTATCCCACTATGCTAGAAATCCCTTAGCTTTAAAAATGGTTGCTCCCGCCATCCGCGAATTGTTTGAGAGTAGCCTGACTAATTTTTTAGAATTTTTAAATCAAGGAGCATTTATTTTTGATGATATTCGGAACTTACTAGACAGACAATTTAATCGTTTATCAAGTTTAGAAGAAAATCTTATGTACTGGCTAGCTATCAATCGGGAGCCTGTCTCGTTGGCAGAATTACAACAAGATTTAGTGGCAAAATTCACTGTCAAAGCATTACTTGAGGTTTTAGGTTCTCTGGTTAGACGTTCTCTGATCGAAAAAACCTCAGACGGCTACACTCAACAACCCGTTGTTATGGAATATATGACGGAACGATTAATCGAGAAAGTCTGCAATGAGATAACAAACAGCGAAATTGACCTGATCGGCAGCCATGCTTTTCTCAAAGCGACAGCTAAAGAATACATCAGAGATACGCAAGCTCGTCTTATCCTCAAACCTATTGCTGAACAACTGCTTTTTACTTTTGAAGCCCAGCAACTTATAGAAAATCAACTCAAGCCAATTATCTCATCGCTGCGCGGTAAACCACAACGAGAAACTGGATATGTTGCGGGTAATATTATTAATCTATTGCGTGAAATGCAGACTGATTTAAGCGGTTGGGATTTTTCTCGTTTGACGGTTTGGCAAGCTTATTTACCCGATGCCTATTTGCATGGGGTAAACTTTGAGGGTGCTAATCTAGCTAATTCTGTTTTTGCTGAAGTTCTGGGAAGTGGTTTGTCGATCGCTTTTAGCCCGGATGGAAAACTTTTGGCAATGGGCGATACAAATGGTGAGGTTCATTTGTGGCAAATGCCAGAAGCTAGACTGCTGAGAACTAGCAAAGAATACGGCAGCATTGTGTTATCCGCTGTTTTTAGTCCGGATGGGAAAACCTTTGCTACGGGCGGTAGTAACGGTACGATTAATTGCTGGGATGTTAGCAGTTGGTCGATTCGTCAAATATTGCAGGGAAATACTAGGACTGTGCTGGGAGTTGCTTTCAGTGCTGATGGCAAGGTTCTTGCTAGTAGCATTGATGATGGGACTGTGCGTTTTTGGGATTGGAGTAATGGACGATGTTTGCTAACGTTGCTAGCACATCAAGGTCAGGCGTGGTCGATCGCATTCAGTCCAGACGGTAAGATTTTAGCTAGTGCCGGTGATGACGGAAGGCTCAAACTGTGGGATGTCAGTACGGGACAATGCCTGAAAACGTTTCAGGGTGACAGTCAGATTCGATCGCTTGCTTTCAGTCGGGATGGTAGAACGGTAGCCTGTGGGGGTGATGATTCTTTGATACGCCTCTGGGATATTAGCACGGGTGAAGTCCTGAGTATTTGCTCTGGACACTCACAGATAGTGCTGTCTGTTGCCTTTAGTCCTGATGGTCAGACCTTAGCAAGTTGCAGCCAAGACCGCAGCGTGAGGTTATGGGAGGTGGCATCGGGTCAGTGCCTAAAAACACTGCAAGCACACACCAGTCGAGTTTCATCTGTCGCGTTTCGTCCAGATGGCAAAATTTTAGCTAGCACTGGTGAAGACTGTACGGTGAGACTGTGGGATGTTAAAACAGGTCATTGTCTGAAAACAGTATTGGGGCAAAGCAATCCCGTAAATTCGGTAGTTTTTTCGCCCGACGGTCAAACTTTAGCTAGTAGCGATCGCGCCGTGAGATTATGGAATATCAAAACCGGGAAGTGTTTTAAAAGCATACAGGATCGACATACTAATCGATTGAAATCGATTGCCTTCAGTCCGAATGGGGACTTGTTGGCGAGTGGATTCTCTGACACGAGTGTCAGGTTATGGGATACTATGACTGGAGAATGCCTAAAAAGTTTAGAGGGTCATTCTGCTTGGGTTTGGGGAGCCGCCATCAGTCCCGACGGTAAGATATTGGCAAGTTTCAGTGAGGACCAGACGATCGAACTATGGGATATTAGCACAGGGCAATGTCTTTATACTTGTACCGAGCATCAGAGTTGGGTGATGGGAGTTACTTTTAGTCCTTCAGGTGATATCCTGGCTTCTGCGAGTACCGATAATACGGTGAAGTTATGGGATGTCAGTACAGGGAAAGTCTTAAGAACTTTGATGGGAAATAGCGGTTGGGTTTGGTCTGTTGCCTTTAGCCCTGACGGTAATATCTTGGCAAGCAGCAATAGTGACGGTAATATCAATTTTTGGGATATCAATACCGGAGAATGTCTGACCAACATCGAGGGACATGATGGTATTGTGTCATCGGTAATCTTCAGTCCTGATGGTACACTCTTGGCGAGTGGCGGTCACGATCGAACAGTCAGGTTGTGGGATGTCAGCTTGGGTGAGTGTTTGAATGTTCTCCGGGGGCACGATAATTGGGTTTGGTCTGTTGCTTTCAGTCCTGATGGTCATACTATTGCCAGTGCTAGCCAAGATGAGACAATTAAGCTTTGGGATGTCAGCACGGGCGATCGGCTAAAAACGCTGCCAGTCCCCAAACCTTACGAGGGCATGAACATTGGAGGTATGATGGGTTTAACTAATGCTCAGACAGCAACGCTGAAAGCACTAGGGGCAGTCTAGTTGGAAGTAGAAACAGTTCGGGATATATCTACAATTCAAGACAATTCTTTTGACCTTTAAACTCTTATGAGACTTCTGCTAAGTACAGCATTTCATACAGCAGATAGCAGGTAAATGAAGCACAATAATTTCAGTGGACCAACGGGAAACATGAAAGCTGACTCCATCGATTTTAGATAAAAAATAGTCACAGCTTACTCACTGTTACTACAATACTAAGCTCCGGGTGCGTCAGCGGGTGCAAATTCTTGAGTAAGCAGTCAAAACATTCAGCCCGCTGACGCACCCTACAATAACTGAGAATGCAGGAGTTTATTGTCAAAGGTTCGTAGTGAGGACGCCAGGACGCAGAAAAGAAAGGACTGAAGTCCTCACTACCAACCTACAATTTTTCAACTAAAGAAACTATCCGAGCATAATCAAAATCATTTGCCAAGAAAGCTAAAGCCTCAGCCACAGATCGATCGATCTCGCGAATTTGCTCTATGCAACTGTCAATTTGAGTCATGTCACAAAGGGTGGAAGCGGCCAATAAATCAGCCAACAATTCAGCAGGCAAATCAGCTAAAGCTGACGGACTCAAAGCAGCTTGGATATCGACTTTAGTCAAAACATTGTTGCTAACAGGTTCGTCATAGATAAAATTAACCCCAATATGTTTGTGAAGGGCATCAAAAATGTCTGATTCCCGGAACGGTTTGCGGATAAAGTCATCGCATCCGGCTGAAGAAACAACCGCTCTTTCTTCTTCTAAAACACTAGCAGTTACAGCAATAATTGCAGTAGCTTGACCTTTAACAGTACCTTTAATTTGTTTAGTGGCTTCGTACCCGTCCATGACTGGCATTCTCATATCCATCAAAATTAAATGCGGTTCCCAATCGTTCCAAATCTCAACAGCTTCTTGACCGTTACTGGCTTCTTTGATCTCAAAACCGAGCGGAGAAAGCAGTTTGATCAGCAGCAAATTATTGCTAGGTTTGTCATCTACAATCAAAATTCGATACTTAGGTTGATTCGGTGCCAGGCAAATCACTTGTACGGCAGTCTTTTTGCCTTCTATTTCGCGGGCTTCAATGACACTAATTAGAGTGTCGAATGCAAAAATTGTACCAAATCCAACTGCTGAGCTAACAGTCATTGTTCCGCCCATTAACTCTACAAAATTGCGGCTGATTGGCAGTCCCAAACCTGTTCCTTCTTGCGAGTTTTTTCCTGTTTTAGTTTGCACAAAAGCTTCAAAAAGCAGCTCTAATTCATCGGTGGCGATACCGGGGCCAGTGTCGGAAATTTCAAAAATTAGGAAGCACGAAGATGCAGAATCTAAATCATGAGGATTTTCTAGCTGGCTGATTTGTGATTTTTCAATACTGTGATTGGCGGGAATATTTAAATTTGTCGAATTGTCCGCAACATTAACAATTTTAGCTTGCTTTAGCCTGCGTGCTTCTGGTTTGAGATTAACTTTTACTGAAACTCCTCCTGCTTGAGTAAATTTGAGAGCGTTGTTAAGCAAATTTATTAAAACTTGTCGCAATTTGACTTCATCTGTGCGCACGTATCTGGGAACATCGGGGCTGTATTCTACTACTAATTGCAGTTTTTTGTCGTCAGCTTTGATATGGAACATATCTTCTATATCGTCCATAAACTGATAAAAGTCAAAGTTTTTATAGTTGAGGTCGGTTCCACCGGCTTCAATTTTTGACAAATCTAAGACTTGGTTAATTAAAGTTAGCAAATGGTCGCCGCTGCGGGTGATAATGGCGACATTCTCTTGATGTTCTTTGGGCAGATTTTGGCTGCGGAGCATGATTTGAGAAAAACCGAGGATGGCGTTGAGGGGAGAGCGCAATTCGTGACTCATGTTGGCTAAAAAGCTGCTCTTAGCTTCGTTGGCTACTTCGGCTTTTTTCTTGGCAAGAGCAAGCTCGGATGTGCGCTCTTCTACTTTTGTTTCTAAGGTGCGGTTGGACTCTGCTAAATTGGTATAAAGTCGGGCATTTTCAATGGAGATGGCTGCTGAGGCAGATAACACTTTTAGCAGTTCTAATCTGTCGGAAGTAAATGCTCCTGCGATCAGGTTGTTTTCTAAGTAAATTATGCCGATCATTTGACCTTGATTCAGCAGGGGCGCGCACAAGATTGATTTGCTTTGATGCTGTTTAATATAGGGGTCGCTGTTAAAGTTTTTGCTAGCAAAGGCCTTGTTTAAAACTACTGTTTCTCCGGTCCGAGCGACATAATTAACAATCGATACTGGTAGGTTATTATCTATAGGGATTGACTGCAATACCGCAATGTTGTCGGAATCGATCGCACCCGCAGCTTCGATCCGCAATTCGGAATTGTTGTCAAATTCTGAGTGGTAATGCAAAATTAAATAGCCTAGTTGTGCTCCGGCATTTTCGATCAGTATTTTCATCAAAGCAGCCAGCAACTTATCCAGGATAATTTCGCCAGAAATAGCTTGGCTGGCTTTCACTACCGCAGCTAAATCTAAAGCTGAACTTCCTAAACCAGGGCTGTTTAATTGGCTGGCTATAGTTACCGTGCTATCCTCAGAAAATTGAGTTTCTGAGGGGAGTTTTATTGATAATTCGGGGTGGGTTGCTTCTAACTTTTCAAGTTTGCGTTGGGCGCCCCAGATTAGATAGTTGTAGTGCGCTTTTTTTAGGTAAATTTTGGCAAATTCTGCTTTACCTTTGCTCAGCCAGAAATTTCCTGCTAATTCTGCGGCTAAGGCTTCGTTTTGGATAAACTCGCCGTCTCTGGCTGAAGCAATGGATCGATCGTACAAATCGATCGCCTCCATCTCCTTACCCGCCATCCGCGCCATCTCGGCAGCTACCAATAAGTATTTATGCTCAAAGTTTTCGGGACAGCGATCGGCCCAGATTTTCATCTGTTTTTGATTGGATTTCAGCTTTCTCAGGTATTTTGGGCGATCGCACTTAGAAGCTTGCGGGTAAAGCGCAGTTAAAGTTAGCGAGTAATAAAAATTATGTTCAGCTACAATAATTGTGCCGATCGCCAAATCCAATTTTTTCTCAGCTTCCACAGCATAACTGAGAGCTGCTGCATACTTCCCGTACAAATACAAAACCTGACCTTTCAAAATTTGATAGCCGCAAATCGCCAAAAAACTGCCGCGATTGTAACACTGCTCTAAATATTGCCCTTCACTAATTTCGCCATTACCAAAAACCTCACAATCCGAAGTTTCTCCCAGTAAATTAAACAGTGCTAGCTGACAGCCCAGTAAATAATCGGTAGCAATTTGATTGTATGTTTTAAAGTTAAATAACAGAAAATTCCATACTTCCACACGCAGAGATACAAGATTTTTGCCCTGGGCGATAGAATACATCATTTTGTAAAGCTGAATGTAACCTGCAAATTGCAATTCTCCGGATTCTAGGCCAGCTTGATAGCCGTTATTGCTAATCGAATCCGACAGTTTCAGAGGCTGTATCCAGTGATTTAAATGAGCGACAAGCATTTCTGATGCCTTGCATTTTTGCGTCAAATCGTGAAAGCGATCGCTCAAATTGAGAGCTAACATTCCAAACTCGTATCCCGCTCGACAATCCGCCATCGCAGCCGACAAAACCAAGCCGTAGCAAGCATAGCTGTAAGATGATTCCGGCACCGGGCCGTATTTTAGAGAAAGATTAGCAGATTTTGTAACAACTATTTGGTAAAGTGTCGGATTAGAAAACAAACTCGCGGGAATAATTTTATCCAGAAGTTTCATCGCGGTTCTTTTTTCAGGAATCGTCATTTCCGGCACGTGCAGCAAAGCAGCAATTGGGCGATCGCCCAATTGCGCTTTTGCTTCAGCTAGTTCGGCTTTACGCGCTTGCAGCAGCTTTTTTTGAGGCAACTCAACCCCCAACAAATGCAAGCCCTGGCGCCCAAATTCAATGGCTTGTTCGTATTCGCCCAACATGGTATGCAGCGTAATTAGGCGATCGAACAATTCCGCTTTTTCCACAGCCGATTGCGACTGCGGCAGTGCCAAATTAATCAAAAATTGCGATCGCTCGAAATTGCCGAGCAGATAATTCAATTCCGCAGCTTCCAGATACAACTGTCTCGTCAAACTGTATTGAGTTTCCCAGCTATCCGCCGCCAAAAGTTCGATCCCAAAGCTCAAATACTTGACAGCAGCCGCGTAAGCTGTAGCCGCTTTGGCTTTTTTGCCCGCTAAAAGATTGAGTTTCGCGATTTTATCTCTTTCTGTGCGATCGATCCTGATTGTCAAATCCCCTGCTATCGCCCCTTCAATCGCCCCTGCCGCCAGATTGAGCTGATCGACAATTTCAAAGAGATCCTCCGACAACTCCCCACCGTCAGTATTATCCAATAACAAGCGACCGATTTGCAAATGAACCGCTTTTTTCTGCCCTTCATCAATCAAAGCATAAGCAGCTTGTTGGACGCGATCGTGCAAAAACTTGTACTCTTCAAACAACAGTTCAATATCCAAATCCGACACCGGAAAAATCAAACCAGCTTCCAGTGCCGGATTCAAATCCGAGAAAACCGAATCCGGCGATTTAGCACAAATTTTTGACAAAGTAGTTAAGTCAAAAGATGCCCCCGCACAAGCGGCCAAACGCAAAATATCTTGCGTTGCTTCCGGCAATTTTCTCAACTTATTTACCATCAAATCCACCACATTGTCAGTGATATCGGTTGCTTCTATTTGAGCAATATCCCAATTCCAAAATCTTCCATGACCTCTATTTTCTCCGCTGTCTGGTTTCCAATTCGTTACCTCAGAAGACTCAGCAAACTGAAAATTTATCATGTTTTCTGAATACAGAGTTTTGAGAAACTGATTTACAAAAAAAGGATTGCCGCTAGTTTTACGCAACACCAATTCAGCCAAAGATTGCACCGAGCGAGCATCACTGTGCAAAGTATCAACAATCAGGTTGCTAATATCTTCCAGTTCCAAATTGTCCAAATGGATAAAATTAATGATTGAGCCTTCTTTTTGCAGCTCGTCCACAGTAATCATTAAAGGATGATCCGGACTGACTTCATTGTTTCGATAGGCTCCAATCATCAATAAATATTGCGTGTCATTATCAGCCACCATCAATCTAATTAAATTGAGAGTTGCCGCATCTACCCACTGCAAATCGTCAAGAAAAATAACCAGGGGATGTTCCGGGGAACAAAACACGCGAATGAATTTTTCAAATACAAAATAGAAACGAATTTGCGCTTCATTTGGTCTCAACTCTGCTACCTGCGGCTGTTTCCCGACAATCAATTCTACTTCGGGAATTACATCAATAATTACTTGACCGTTTGCACCTAATGCAATTAAAAGTTTAGTGCGCCACTCATCGAGTTTTGCAGAACTTTCGGTTAGCAGTTGTCGCACCAATCCCGAGAAAGCGCTAATAATCCCTGAATAGGGAATATCGCGCTGAAATTGGTCAAATTTGCCTGAAATAAAATAGCCGCGTTTTTCAGTAATTGGTTTGTAAATTTCTTGTACCAGCGATGATTTACCGATGCCGGAATAACCCGCAACTAGCATCATTTCGCTTCCAGAAAAATTGTGTTCTGGGTTCGCGACTCGCTCGAATGCTGCGAGCAAAGCCTGCACTTGCGCCGCCCGCCCGTACAGTTTTTGAGGGATTTGAAATCGCTCGGAAATATCTTCTTCAGCTAAAAGAAACTTTAAAATAGTTCCTGTTGTTTGCAATTGACGGAGACATTCATCTAAGTCGGCTTGAATTCCCCAAGCACTTTGATAGCGGTTTTCGGCATTTTTTTGTAACAGTTTCATAATTATTGCTGAAACTGCGAGAGGAATTTCCGGCTTGATTTTGTCGATTGGTAATGGCTGTTTGGCAATGTGAGAGTGTACCAATTCCATTGCATCTTTGGTGTCAAAAGGCAACTGATTGGTTAGTAGTTCGTAAAAAGTAATGCCGAGGGAATAAAAATCTGTACGGTAATCTAGAGAACGGTTCATTCTCCCGGTTTGTTCCGGTGAAATGTAGGCTAAAGTTCCTTCTAAAATATTGGGATTTTTTAGGGTGGGAGTTTCGCGGGTTAACAGGGTGGAAATTCCGAAGTCGATAATTTGGATTTTCCCGGTTTTTTGGTTGAGAATAATGTTGCCGGGGTTGATGTCTTTGTGGATGATGTTGGCTGCGTGAATTTGTCCTAATATTGCGGCGGTTTGAATGGCGATGTTGAGAAATTTAGACAGGCTAAAGCTTTGCTTATCCTGCATTTGTTTCAATGAGGAACCGCCAAAATCTTCTAAGATGAGAACCAGTGTATTGCGATATTTTTGTAAATCGCAGGCTTTGATTACTCCTGGCAGGTTGAGGGTTTGCAGGATTTTGTATTCCTGTCGGTAGCGCACTATTTGGCCGGGAGTTGGATAGTCTTCGTTGAGCAGTTTGAGAATGATTGGCTGTCGATCGTGTTCTCTGATAGCTCGATAAACTGTTGAATTAGAATTTTCGGAGATTTTATTTAATGTTTGAATGCCGGGAATTGCAAGCATTGCATATTTTTCCTTTTTCTTTACCGTGAATTAACACCGATCGAGGCTGATGCACTATGGGGTTATATAAGGTGTGCTGCATTTAAATTAGACTTGAATTGCCTAAATCTTTGATCGATCGGTCAACCGCTCCTTCAAGGCTCCTCGACGCAGATTAACGCAGATGCATTTTAAGAATTGAGAGCGAATGAGCGCACGAGGTCTATTATATGTCAAAAAACAATCAAACTATGAGTGGGGCGTTGCTCCGACGCCGCCCCGAATATGCAATTTAAATGCGTCACTGTTACCCGGTTTCTCAGGTCGGATTGAGAATGATTCTCTGTGAATTTTCCCTAACTGTAAAGACTGGCGACATATTCACCGTAACCGTTATAGGGCAAAGTCGGGCGAGTTTCCCACGACCAACTGTTACCGGGGCCGACTACCCGTTCGCTGGCTTGTGACCATCTGGGGTGCGGTTTGTCGGGTTCGACATTTGCTTCAAAAGCGTATTCGTTGGGGCCGATTGTATTCCAAAAAGTGGCGGGCTGTTTTTCGACAAATTCAATTTTAACGATCGACTTTGCGCCCTTAAAACCGTATTTCCACGGAATCACCTGCCGCAGGGGGGCCCCATTTTGCTTGGGTAGCCGCCGCCCGTACAATCCTGTGGCAAAAAATGCTAAATCGTTTGCCATTTCTTCAATTCGCATACCTTCGGTGTAAGGCCAAGGATAAAATTGCGACATCAAACCGGGGCCGGGAGTGATTTTGGAGTCGTAAAATGAGGTGAAGCGAACGAATTTAGCGTTCGATTTTGGTTCGACATCAGCCATCAGTAATTTCATGGGAAATCCGACCCAAGGAACTACCATCGCCCAGGCTTCTACGCAGCGAAATCGATAAACTCGTTCTTCGATGGGAAATTTTTTATGGAGGTCGTCAATATCGTAGGTGCGGGGATTTTTTACTAAACCTCCTACTTCTACTTTCCAGTTTTCGGTTGGTAAAGCTTGAGCGGCTTGCCAAATAGATTTTGTGCCGCCGTATTCGTAAAAGTTGTTATATTTTGTAGATAAGGCTTGGTCGGTAATTGCCCGATCGACTTTTGCGAAGTTTGGATTCCGGGTCAATCCGGCGTAGGCTTGGGTTGAGCCGGAATCCAAAGCTGTTTTCGAGCCAGTATTGCTTTGACAGCCGGTCAGCGGCAGCAGCGAAGCCGTCACGCCAGCGCCAATTAAATTGGTCATGAAGCGGCGGCGGTTGAGAAAGGCTGTTTCTGAGGTAATTTGTGAGTCGAGAATTTCCCAAGGTTTGGGAACGCGAATTAACGGCATAAGTAATAGTTAAAAGTTAGTAGTTAGTTTGGCGAAAGTTGCCAATATTTCTATTTTCAGTCGATTTGAGAGTTGATATTGACTCCAAAAAACGGAAGATTGCGGATATTTGGTAAGGCCTCGCGATGGCGAAAGCTTTCATCTGCGATCGCACTTACTGTATCCGCAATGACAGTATAGCCTAATTCGTTGACAGCGAGTCCAGCCGAGCAATCGAGCGATCGTACGATCGACCTATTAAACCTCGATCGCCGGAAAGTCCGACAATTTGAGATTTTCCATTTTTCGATTTGAGATTTGAGACGGAGGCCTTCGATCGCGTCGAACGATTGAAGAATTGAGGATGACTGACCCGATCGGGTCGGTTAGTTTTTCTACAGTTGTATTATTTTGGGAAACAGGTGTCAGCAATAATTTAGGCGCGATCGACCGAAGCAACTGTGGCTAAAATCTGTGAAACAATTATCATAAAGCAAAGATTCAAATTATTTAATTTGTCCACAGGAAGCGGCACGCACCGCCCCGCTTTCCTCCCCCACTCCTGGCTTTAAGTCGGACGGGGGTCTCCAGCGGAAAGACAAATGAGTTACTGTATCAATCCCAATTGCCAGAATCCCAAAAATCTCGATCGCGCGACAGTCTGCACAAGTTGCGAGTCGAACTTGCTGCTCAAAGGGCGTTACCGAGTCTTTCACACCCTCGGTCAAAGTCTCGCTTGCCGCACCTTCCTAGCAGTCGATGAAGACCAACCAGCGCAACCCCGCTGCGTCATTCAACAGTTCTGCGGGCCCGCGGCGTCAGTCGCCGACGGTCAACACCAGTTCAACCGGACATTTTTGGGTTCGGCCGAGCGGCTCGACAAGTTGGGCAAACATCCGCAAATACCGAAACTGCTGGCATCTTTTGAAGTCGAAGGCAGCCAGTATTTAGTACAAGAATACATCCCCGGCCGCAATTTAGCCGATCGGCTTTCAGAAAAAGGTGTTCTTAAAGAAATTCACATTTGGTATCTGCTGAGCGAATTGTTGCCCGTGCTGCAATTTGTGCACGAAAATCAACTGATTCACCGAGATATCAAACCGTCCAATATTATTCACCGAAAATCTTCCCAAACCTCCGCAGCTTTGGTAGGAAAAGAGCACCTGCATTCTTGGGATGATGAATCTGGGCTGGTGTTAGTCGATTTCGGCGCGGCAATTGGGGCTAACAGCGGGCCGCCCAAAACAGAAACGGTGACGGGTTCTGCCGAATACGCGGCCCCGGAACAAATCAAAGGTGAAGCAATTAAGAGCAGCGACATCTACAGTTTGGGCGTCACTTGCATTCACTTGTTAACGGGAATGTCACCCTTTGATTTGTTTGACATCAAAGCCGACGCTTGGGCCTGGAGGCATTATTTGAAAGTACCAGTTTCGGCCAGACTCGGCCGCATCCTGGATAAAATGGTGCAGCGAGAACCATCAAAACGCTATCGATCGACCGAAGCAATTCTCACAGACATGAAATACGGCCCGGCACCGGTAGAGGTGATTCTGGGCAAACCCAAATGGACTTTAGCTTTGTGGGGGGGAGCCGTAGTTGCCCTGCTGTCCGTAGTGCTGGGTTCTCGCTTACCATCGACCGCACCGGATGCTTTCACTTCTGCTGAGCCTGTTTCTAGCATTCCCGAAATTCGGTTCGATCCGCCCCCGATGCAGAATTTCAGCAGTGAGCCATCGCCGGAAAAGCCCGCAGTGCGCACTCTGGCGGAGCAAGACAAAAACCCGGTTTGGGCGGTAGCGGTCACTCCCAACGGCCGCGTCATAGTCAGCGGGAATAACGACGGCACAATTCGCCTGCTGCACAAGCGTCACGGTAAAGTGCTCAAGGTTTTAGGCGGACATTTGGGGCCCGTGTGGTCGGTGGCTGTCAGTCCCGACGGCAGGACGATCGCCAGTGGCGGCGCTGACGGTACGATTAAACTGTGGAATTTTTATTCTGGCCAGTTAATTCGGACGTTGGACGGACACACAGACGGGGTGTTCTCGGTGGTGTTCAGTCCCGACGGCCAAGCCCTCGCCAGTGTCGGCAAAGACAATACTTTGAAGCTGTGGCAAGTGGAAGGCGGCGCTGAGTTGCAAACACTCAAAGGGATTGCGGATGAGGTGCATTCGGTCGCTTTCAGTGCCTATAAAGACACTCTGTTTACTGGCAACGGCGACGGTACGATCAAGATGTGGAATTGGAAGACTGGGGAATTCCAAGCCACTCTCACGGGTCATGCGGATGCTGTTTCGGCTCTTACTGTCAGCCCGGACGGTACAATTTTGGGCAGTGGCGGCTGGGACAATACGGTGAGGATTTGGGATATCACCACGGATCGCGGGCCAGAACCGTCGGGTGAGGTGACTTTTACCGGTCATACCGATCGAATTCAGTCTCTAGCTTTCAGTCCCGACGGCGCGACGCTAGCCAGTGGCGATTTGAGCGGAACTATCAAGCTGTGGGCGATGGATGGCGGGGAGCAAGGCACGCTGAAAGGTCATTCTACTTGGGTGGAATTGGCTTTTAATCCCCAGGACAAAACTCTGATCAGCGGCAGTTTTGACGACACGATTAAGGTGTGGCAACTGTCTCCTTAAGTTGTGCGATTGATTGTCCGGGCGATCGAATTTCAACAATCCCCAACCAAATCAAAGATTCTGGTTGGGGATTCTTAAACTTAGAGAGAAGATCGTGTCCGATAGATTACCCTAAAAAAACGGAACGCACGTGCCCACGCAAGTCCGCTCTCCGGAAGCGGACTTGCGTGGGCACGCGCGAACAAATTTGATTGCGGTTAATTGATGGGAGACTATATAATTCGGCGATTGAAATCGCTGCTAGACAAACGATGTCCGCCTCTGCGGACTGTAGAAATATCATATTTTCCTGATAACTCGGCGATTGAAATCGCTGCTAGACAAACAATGTCCGCGCCTTCGCCGACTATGGAAATATCATATTTTCCTTCCATCCGTTACATCCGTTACATCCCGTACACCGCTTCGTTGCCGAACTTCCATCTGTTACATCCGTTACATCCGTTACATCCGCGGAGCGAATCCGTTGCCGAACTTCCTTCTAATTCATAACTAAAACCAAATTACCCACAGCCCTGCCACTTTCCTGCAATTCGTGTGCAGCAGCAATCTCGTCTAAAGCAAAGCGCTGGGCGATCGCGTGGTGCAAAACTCCCGCTTTGAGACAAGTTGTAATATCTGCCGCCGCTTGTTGGTGCGCTGAAGAGTCCATAGCATAAACTAGGACATAATGAACGGTAAGATTTTTGTACATTAACGAGTACACGGGAATTTGAGGCGTTGCATCCGAATCAGAAGCATAAGTGGCGATCGTGCCGTTACGGGCGATCGCTTTGAGATTAATTTCGAGATTTCCGGCAAAATCAACTTCAATTATGCGATCGACTCCTTTACCGCCCGTAATTTCCTTCAGGCGGGCTGCCACATCTTCAGCTTTGTAATTAACAATATAATCAGCTCCCGCAGTTTTCGCAATTTCTGCTTTTTCCGCAGAACTTACAGTCGAAATAACAGTAGCACCGCCCCATTTTGCCAATTGAATCGCATAATTACCAACCGCACCCGCACCGCCCGCAACTAACACCATTTTCCCCGCAACAGCACCATCTTTAAAAACACAATGGTGTGCAGTCATAGCCGGAACTCCCAAACAAGCACCCGCTGCAAAATCTGTATTTTCTGGTAGCAAAACAGCTTGTTCGCTGGGAACAACAACATACTCCGCCGCCGTCCCAAACGGACGAATTAATGTAGCTTCATAAATCCAAACACGCTCGCCAATTCGAGACGGCTGCACGCCTTCTCCTGCTGCTTCAATTATTCCTGCACCGTCGTTGTGGGGAATCACTCGCGGGTGTCGCATGGTGAGTCCGCCCCAACCGCTGCGCTGCTTGACATCCGATGGGTTAACGCCGGATGCGCGTACTTTAACTAGCACATCATTTGCACCCAATTCTGGAATATCGATTTCACCAATTTTGAGGACATCTTGCGCGTTGCCGAGTTGTTCGTAGTAAGCAGCTTTCACAGTTGTTTTCTCCTGATGGTTTAGAGCAACAATAGGCGGGATTTTGGATTTTCAATCCAGATCGCATTATCACGGATAAATATACTCCGGGTAGGGACACGGCACTGCCGTGTCCTCACAGATATCTTGTTAACAAAATTAGGCAAGTCCGCCGTTAACGCGGCTATTTTGTCCAGTAATCCAGTAGGCTTGTTCGCTGCACAAAAACGCCGTCACATCGGCAATATCGTCAACTTTTCCGAGTCTTCCGAAAGCAGTCATTTGCGTAAATCTTTGAATTTGTTCGGGGGTTTTGCCGACAGTGAAAAGTTCTGTATCCGTGGGGCCCGGAGAAATGACATTGACTGTGATTTGCCGATCGCCCAATTCCTTAGCCAGCGATCGAGTTAGCTGTTCCACCGGTGATTTGTTTCTTCATTATGCCCTCTTTTTAACAAATTAGATTATGAATCGTGACCAATTTTGTCCCATCGGAAAATGTTACTTCTACCTGCACTTGACGTATCATTTCTGGCACGCATTCCATAGGTATACACAAAAAATTCGGTATAAGGGAAGGGGGACGCTCGGTTCACTCGCCTTCTGGGTGAATTAGAGAGCAGATTTTGCTGGCGGTTTGGGGTTTGTGGTCGCGGAAAACCTCCCATGAAGGAGTAGACCCAATTTGTTTGCTCCAAGAAATGTATCCCGACTCACACTCGGCGGTAACGGCCAAGAACTCGAAAACGCCGTTACACGCCGTCCCCCCACCTTCCCCCCTGACCCGCAAGACACTCACTGAAACACTCACAGAACGCTTGCCATAGCTATTCAATGGTGCGCTTTTATCGCTATACATTCGTGCGCTTTTTGAATTGGCATACCAAGTGCAACCTTCTCTAGTGTCTTGCAGAAACAAGTTATACCTTCGGTGGACAAATTCATCCGTTTCGCGGTCGGGGTAAGCGGCCAAAACTGGTAGGGGGAGCGACAAAACAGAATAAACTATTAGAGTGGCAATTAGGGACATGACACAGTACCCGTAGCGACATTTAATTTTAACAAACGAACCGATTAATCGCATTACACCTCCACATCCTTGAGCGAGTCTTCGAGCAAAAGCCGAACAAGATCAACCTTTTTGCGCCCAGTCCTCACGGCTAATATCGACAATTTACGGTGCAGTGATTCAGACATATCAACCGTAAAGCGCACGGTTGGTTCTTGCTCAGGGACTTGTAGTTTGCTCAGAATTGCGATTAATTACAAGTATCAATTCTTAGGGGTTTTACTTGCCAAACGGCTGACCCCACCATTGCCAGCATTCTTTGTTGAAGGGCGAGGGAGCATCTCAGGGTTGCAAAAAGCATTTTTTAATGAACGCAGAGTGTACCGGGAAATACTCACGCCTGTGCCGATGCTTGGCACCCAATCCCCCAATCCAACAATTCTTCAATCCAACAATTCTTCAATCCAACAATTCTTCAATCTAAAATCGATATGGCGGATTTACTTAGCTGAGCAAAACTGAGATGCTCCCGTTCCACCGCGCCTTTTGTCGCCACGTAAGCCCCGTAAGTTGGCAACAGCATAGCAGTTGTCGAACTGGAAAAATTGACAATTCTGCCTCCATCTGCCATGCGTTTAGCAGCTTCTTGACAAGCAAAAAATGTGCCTTTGACGTTAATTGCAAACAGATTGTCAAACTCTGCTTCGGTAACTCCCGCGACTGGTTTGTAAAGAATTACTCCCGCATTATTGACTAAAATATCGACTTGTGAATAGGTTTCGAGAGTGCGATCGAACAAATTGCAAATTTCTGCGGTGTTGCTGACATCGGCTTGCACGGCTAATGCTGTACCGCCTGAGAGTGCGATCGCCGATACAACATCTTGAGCCTGCTGAGATCCTTTGGCGTAGTTGACGACAACCGCTGCGCCTTCTTGGGATAATCGGAGGGCGATCGCGCGTCCAATTCCCCGCGATGCACCAGTCACAATTGCCACTTTTCCTGCTAGTGATGCCATGAAATTTGCTCCGCAATTAGGATTGATGCTGCTTCCAAACAATCATACTATTTTTTTCTTCCGGTACACACAGACCTCAGAAACCGGGTTTTTTCGGAGATTTCTCGCAACTCAACTCCTTACTCATAGAAACCCGGTTTCTCGCCCCCTGCGTAATTCAGAAACCGGGTTTCTTCGGAGATTTCTCGCAACTCAACTCCTTACTCATAGAAACCCGGTTTCTCGCCCCCTGCGTAATTCAGAAACCGGGTTTCTTCGGAGATTTCTCGTAACTCAACTCAAAACTGGTAGAAACCCGGTTTCTCGCCCCCATGCGTAACTTTTGATTCCAGTACAAAAGCAAATTTACATCTCAAACAGTCATAATATCTCTAACAATCGCGCTTTTTAGCCAACATCTATGGTAAAGTAGACTCGGCTGTTAAACTAAAAATTTATGACCGTAAACTCCGAGTTAGCAGAGCAGTATTTGTCAGCGGGCGAGAACCTCCAGCAATCAGGAAAATTTGAGGAGGCGATCGCCCAATACCAAAAAATACTAGCACTCGAACCGGATGCGGCGGTTGCGCACAGCAAGATAGCCGAAGTTTATTATACGCAACAGAAATATGTAGAGGCGATCGCCCAGTGCTACCAAACCCTGCGCCAGCAACCCAATTTCGCCCCCGCCTACAAAACCCTCGGGAATATCCTGCAAGCCCAAGGGAAAACAGACGCAGCAGTGCGCGCCTACTCAAAGGCGATCGAATGCGAGCCTAAATTTGTCGCAGCCTATGTTAACTTAGGCAGTATGTGTTACAAACAAGGCTTGCTAGATGAAGCGATAACATACTACCAAAAAGCGCTCGCCATGCAGCCAGACTTAGCCGCCGCTTACTGGAACTTAGGCAAAGTTTTGGAACAGCAAGGGCGAATCAATGAAGGTTTGTTTTACCAAAAAAAAGCTCTAAATTTACAGCCGGAGTTAGAAGTAATTAAGTAAAAACACCACTTAATTGAAGAGGAATGTTATAGTTTTAATAATTCAATCATTAACGAGGCAGGCTGGCTCGATATGGAAATCAATAATCCGCTCGAATTCCTAACTACCAAAGTGCAAGAAACTGTTGCCGATACCCAAAAGTTAGCGAACGAAATCGCTGCTAAAGTTCAGGAAAATGTAACTGTAGTAACGACATTCATCGAATCAGCGCCAAGTTCAATTATTGGTGCCGGGGCGATCGCCACTCAAGAAGCTTTCAAAATAGCACACAACATCCGTTTTGAGAACCTGCCAACAAATCTGCAATCGAAATTTGAGAGGGCTGGCGTGCGTGACGGAATGCGCAATGTTCAAGAAGCAGCAAAAAAATTTGAATCCATACCCGCCCAAATTCGCGCCCAAGGCCCGGAAGCAATTCGCAACTTCTGTCAAGATAAAGATTGGAGTCACATCAAAGCACACGTAAATGGAGGCGGTAGCGAAGCTGGTAACGGGATTTTTGAACATTTTTGGGTAAATCGGGCTCGCGGTGGTGCAGACATGACTGCGGCCGAATTAGCCGTCGCTAAGCAAGTTTTAGCGGATGCTGCGTTTAAGGCGGCAGTTGCCGAAGTCGTTGGGGCTGCAATGAAAGGGGCGATCGCCGCCGCAGTAATTGAGTTAGTATTTTCGATCTTAGAAAACTCTTTGTTGTGCGTTGAAGGCAAAATTACCCAATCGGAATTAGTCGAAAAAGTCGCCACCGCCACCGCCAAAGCTGGCATTGCGGGCGGTGTAATTACCGGCATTCTGTTAACTCTCTGCATGATATTTCCCCCGATTGCCGCGCTTTTAGGTGCTGCGGCGATGCCCTTGGCGGTTGCGGGTGTTGGTTTTATGGGAATTCGCGCCTGGGAAATCTTTTGTCATGGCGATCGCATATTTGGGATTACCGAACAAACACAAAAATTTCTGGGGATGACGGAAGCGACAACATAAGTAAAACTCTAACTCTAATTAGATACCCGACTTCGCAGAAGTTGTCGGGTATCTGGGTATTCTAAATAATTGGGAAACATAAATATGTAGTTAAACGCCAAAAAAAAAAATAGAAGAACGTGAATTGTAGGGGCAGGTTAAACCCAACCATAATAGCCTAAGACTAATAATCTCATAAACCCGCCCGCTCCCCTAGAGAACCCATATGTTAAGAAATAAAACACTAGAAATAAAATATAGCCTTTCTCAGAAAGATGAGGTACTTGACGGGCTATGGGCTATGGGCTATGGGCTATGGGCTATGGGCTATGGGCTATGGGCATAGGCCAAACCGCGCATACCTCACTTTTTTGAGAACCGCTATAGTTTAACTTGGGATACAAATATAAAGTGTAACATTTAACATTCTTTGATTTCTTTCTTAATTGCGAGGTATTCCTATGGCGCTCGAACTTTCAAACATCACGTTTACCGATCGGGCTGATATTGTCCCCTGGTCTGGGATCGAGCAAATACTCAATACTGGCATCGCTAATACTCTTGGTGGCAACGACAAAATCACTGGTGACACTGGGAACAATATCAGCACCCTTGAGAACAAGCTCAGCGGCATTTCCAACAGTGGCACGCTCGATACTGGTGATGGTAACGACACAATCAGCGGTACTGGGAACAGTATCAGCGGTACTGGGAACAGTCTCAGCGGCGTCTACAACAGTGGCACCATAAATACCGGTGATGGTAACGACACAATCAGGGGCATCCGCAACCAAGGAGAAGACAACTTCAACGATTTTGATTACGATTTTGGTTATGGTATTTACACCGCAGGAGGAGGCACCATTGATAGCGGTGATGGTAATGACCTGATGGTTGGCATTAGCGAGGCCCGCACAGGCAGGGGAATTCAAGTTGACGACGATAGCACCATAAATACTGGCGATGGTAACGATACGATCGCGGGTACTGGCAACGGGTATGGCATAGTTATCCGCTACGGTGGCACCCTCGATACTGGAAAGGGCAAGGACATAATTACTGGCCTTGCTACCGATTATGGCGAGGGCATCCTCAACTTTTCCACCCTCGATACTGGTGAGGGTAACGACATCATCACTGGCACTAACACTGGCACTAACGCTACTGGAAGCGGCATCGGCATGGGCATCGCCAACACTGCCACTTTTAATACTGGTGAGGGTAACGACATCATCACTGGTAGTGGAAGTGTCGGCATCTCCAACACTTCCACTTTTAATACCGGTGAGGGTAACGACAAAATAACTGGTAACGGAACTAGAACCGGCATTGACAACCGCGGATCTCTTGATACTGGCAATGGCAATGACACGATCGCCGCTACTACCACCGATGGAGGCGACGCAATCAACACCAATGGCAAGATGCTCCTCGGTGATGGTAACGACGCAATTACTGGGACTGGCACCGGACTTCTGAGCAATGGCATCAAAATGAGCGGTACCCTCGATACTGGTAATGGTAACGACAGCATCACTGGCATTGGCACCCAATATGGCCTCTGGAACTTCGTTGGTATCCTCGATACTGGTGATGGTAACGACATAATAACTGGTGTTGGCACTAAATTTGGCATCTACAACCAGGGCACCATCTCTACTGGAAATGGTAACGACTCCATCATTGCTGATGCAGGCTTTGAGGTAGGCTCGTCTGATGAAAGTGGCCTCGTGCTTTTAGGAAATGGTAAAGACTACCTCAAGGGTTTTGGTAGAGGTTATTACCAGGGCGGCAACGATCGAGATACACTGGAATTAACGTCAGGCAGTTATACCGTTGGAATATCGGGAACAACCGTGAGCTTCACCAAGGGTAGCAGCATTATGAGAACTTCCGAGTTTGAAAAACTCATAGCTGGTAGCAGAACCTATGACTTCAGCCGTTTAACCAACGGTCAAACAATTAGTGTCGCCTAGCCTGTTTGATAAGTATTGTAAAACTTCATTGACTTTATAGCCATTAATAGCCATGTATAGTATACATAGTCAAAAATGACTGCCAAACAATGCAGCTAGTTTCCAAGCACACGATCGATCGAAACCACTGGCTATACAAGCAGCTAGATAATTTGTGCTTTCTCTCTAAGAATCTTTTCAACTACGCTAACTACCTGATCCGACAAAATTTTATCCTCAAAGGAGAATACCTCGATTATTACAAAATACAGAAAATATGTCAGGGAAAGACTGACTATCTAGCATTACCAGCCCAAGTATCTCAGCAAGTATTATTGAGATTACATGAAAGCTGGAAATCATTTTTTGCAGCTACCAAGGAATATAGCCTCCATCCAGATAAATTCAAAGCCAGACCCAAAATACCCAGATACAAACACAAAATATTAGGCAGAAATGTCCTGACTTAGACCGCTCAAGCCATCAGTAAAGCATGGCTCAAGAAAGGAATCATCAATCTGTCTTTGACCCAGATATTTCTGACTACTAAAGTTAGGGTCGTAAATCAAGTCAGAATCGTTCCAAAAACTTACCATTACTCGATAGAGGTAGTTTATGAACCCAAGGATGTAACTGGCTCATCATCAGGTTGTGAATGGATAGCAGGAATTGATATTGGCCTAAATAACTTAGCGACAATTACATCCAATCAAAAAGGGTTCCGGCCGCTGATAATAAATGGCAAACCGCTCAAATCAATCAATGCCTACTATCACAAAAAGAAAGCAGTATTGCAGTCATACTTGAAGGGGGAGAAAAAGAGAGCAATCAAAATTGAACAATTAACTCACAAGCGTAATGTAAAAGTAGATAATTACCTGCATAATGCAAGTAGATTCATCATCAATCATCTGGCAGCTAACCGAATCGGGACACTGGTGATTGGTAAAAACGATAACTGGAAACAGGGAATAAATCTCGGCAAGCGGAATAATCAGAACTTCGCAGCCATACCTCATGCAAGGTTTATTGAAATGCTAACTTATAAAGCGCAGTTAGCAGGAATCGTTGTGAAGGTTATTGAAGAAAGTTACACTTCAAAGTGTTCTTTTTTAGATAATGAACCTTGTGTCAAGCATTCAGAGTACAAAGGTAAGCGAATTAAGCGAGGTTTGTTTCGTGCTGGTGATGGCAGACCGATCAATGCGGATGTGAATGGCAGCGCTAACATTGTCAAAAAAGCATTTCCCAACGCTTTTGCTGAGGGAATACAGGGCGTAGTAGTACGTCCGGTAAGGGTCACACCTTACAAAATGGTTGCCCGAGGCAAGAAGTGTAATATTTGCCTAGAAAACCTGTAACTATTAAGAAGTTTTGCTGTTTTGATTTTCGAATGCTGTGAGCGATCGACTGCTGTGAGCGATCGCCCTCAAGAACTCAAATGGGTTCTATAGCCTTTCTCAAGCGTGGTGAGGTATGCCCGCAACCCCAATGCTTTTCGGCCCGCGTGCCCGCGTGCCCGCGTGCCCATGAGTACCTCCAGAAATCTGAGAAAGGCTATATAGTGTTTATTTGTACCCACTTACTTAATATGGATTCAGCAGCAAAAACTCAAGATCAGCAGCATCCGCAATACAAGCGCGATCGAGCCACAGTCGATAGTTTATTAGGCAAAGAACCAACCGACCAAAATTTATCAGAATTAGCAAGATTAATCATTCGCTATAAAGGATTTCCCGGCGCTAGAGATATCCAAGCAGACTTAAAAAAAGCCCTGCAACAATGGAATCATACCGAAGAAACTCTGTACGAACAAACCCGCAAAATTCACGCTACCGGTGAAGTTTACAGGAAGCAAAAAAGCGACCAAGAAGATTGGGCTTAATCTCAAATCGAGGTTAAATACCGCCTCGAAATATTACGTGAAAAAGGCTATCTACAGAATGTTGGGTTTCGTTCCTAAACCTAACCTACAACATGAAATAGCAAAATAGATAGCCTAATAGAAAACGAACCCTCTACGAGGGGAAGTTTACATTAACGTATGCAAGTAGAAATCCGTAACAAAAGATCAATAAAATAAACTTGACTAGCCAGTTAATTCTGACATTATATTTTCGTTCAAGGAAAGACCAGAGGGGAGGAAAAACAATTAGCAGCATAATAAAGGAACATATAGCAGCTATTTGGTGTCGCTTGTTTTCTGTGTATGAGAGGAATAAAAATATTCCGAATATAACAGAAAAGTAAATGGACAACAACCAACTAATTACTTTGCGGAGCGCGATCGTATTACAACATCTCTTCCCGACTCTAATTATAGTTCCTATGTAACTAAATAATTAACAAACACTCATAGCTCGGCCTGTCTGTTGCAATCAAGTCTCTACCAGTTTTTAACAGGTTCCCAGGCTCTGTCTGGGAACCGATATCACTCTTGCTCTGCCTCGCTTGGGGGAGAAAAAGAGGAGGCAGAGCCTCCGGATATGCGTCCCCAGGATCTGCCTGGGAACGAGCCAAAAGTGTCAGCAGTCAACTCTCAACTATCTTCAAACCATCTCAGCCGAAACAGGCATTGCAGGCTGCGGCTGGAACTGGAACAGCGAATAAACCACGTTGCGGCGGATATCCGTCATCATGTCCAAAAACAGCTCGTAACCTTCAGTTTTGTACTCGATTAACGGATCTTTTTGTCCGTAACCGCGCAATCCCACAGACTCGCGCAAAGCATCCATTTGCTGCAAGTGTTCGCGCCACAAAGTATCAATTTGCTGCAAGATAAAGAACCGCTCAGCATCGCGCATCAAATCCGCACGGATGGCATTAACTTCCGCTTCTTTCATGTCGTAAGCGTTGCGGACTTGTTCGTGGAGGAAAGTTTTGATTTCCTCAACTGACAAATCTTCTAATTGATCGGGAGTCATGTCAGCTAATAAATAAACAAATTCCTTTACCTTGCTGACAAGTTTTTCGAGTTCCCATTCTTCCGAAGGCAAATCGGGATTGATGTATGCTCCCACGATGTCGTCCATCGTTTGTTCCGCATACTTAATTACCTGTTCCTTCGAGTCCAAACCTTCCAAGACTCGGCGGCGTTCCGCATAGATTGCTCGACGCTGATTGTTCATCACTTCGTCGTATTCAAATACCTGCTTGCGGATGTCGTAATAGTAGGTTTCGACTTTTTTCTGGGCGCCTTCGAGGGAACGAGTCAGCATTCCCGATTCGATCGGCATATCCTCCTCAACACCGAAAGCCTTCATCAAACCGGCCACTCGTTCGCCGCCGAAAATCCGCAGCAAATTGTCTTCCAAACTCAAGAAAAACCGCGTAGAACCGGGGTCTCCTTGGCGTCCCGCGCGGCCGCGCAACTGATTGTCAATCCGGCGCGATTCGTGGCGTTCGGTACCGATAACGTGCAAGCCACCCAACTGCACAACTTCATCGTGTTCGGTGCTGGTAAAAGCATCGTACTCGCTGCGAGTTAATTTGTAAGCTTCCCGCAATTTTTGAATTACGATGTCTTTGGTCGGCGCTTTTTCCGAGGCTACAGCCACGATGTCATCGGCTGCTAATTCCGAGAGCGATCGCTCCCCGTACTCCTTCACCGCCAATTCCACCGCCGCTTTCAGCAGTTGTTCGGTCTCTTTCGATAGCTGCGTTGGGAAAATCTGCGCCGAAGCTTTCCAAGACTTAGTTTTTTTCGCAGTTTGACCAAAACCTTGGGCTGCGGGGCGGCCGCCCATACCGGGCGCTTGCACCAGCGAAAACCCGTCTTCATCATCGGGGCGCACGATCCGGGGCATCAAATACTCGCGCAACTTCAGCCGTCCCATGTACTCGGAATTACCGCCCAAAATGATGTCGGTACCGCGTCCCGCCATGTTTGTGGCGATCGTCACAGCACCTTTGCGTCCGGCTTGAGCGATAATTTCCGACTCCCGCTCGACATTTTCCGGTTTCGCATTCAGCAAATTGTGAGGAATCTTGAGTTCCCGAAGCAGCCGCGACAGCAACTCCGACTTTTCCACGCTCGTAGTACCCACCAGCACCGGCCTACCGATTTCGTGCATTTCGGCGCATTCTTGGGCGATCGCCTTCCACTTGCCGGCCTCCGCCTTGTAAACCATATCCGAAAGGTCAGTCCGGCTGGGAATCCGGTTAGTCGGAATCAATGTGACTTCCAGGCTGTAAATCTTCTCAAACTCCGTTTCCTCAGTCTTCGCCGTCCCAGTCATCCCCGACAGCTTCGGATATAGCAAAAAGAAATTTTGATAAGTAATAGTCGCCAGCGTCTGAGTTTCCGGCTGAATTTCCGCGTGTTCTTTCGCTTCGATCGCCTGGTGCAAACCGTCACTCCAGCGCCGTCCCGGCATTACCCGCCCTGTAAACTCATCGACAATCACCACTTCGCGATCGAGATTGACGATGTAGTTAATATCCTTAATAAACAATTCCTTCGCCTTAATCGCATTAAAAATGTAATGCGCCCAAGGGTCAGCCGGGTCGTACAAATCGGTAACGCCCAACAAATTCTCAGCTTCACCAAACCCTTCATCGGTCAACAGCACGTTCCGCGCTTTTTCGTCAACCTCGTAATGTTCCTCATTTTCCTTTCTCAGAGCAGCAGCCACCTCAGCCGCCCGGATGTACTTCTCGCTGGGGCGTTCCACCTGACCCGAAATAATTAGAGGAGTCCGGGCCTCATCGATCAGCACCGAGTCAACCTCGTCAATTACGCAGAAATTAAAAGGACGCTGCACTACATCTTCCATGACAGTAGCCATGTTGTCCCGCAGGTAGTCAAAGCCCACTTCGCTGTTAGTCGCGTAGGTAATATCGCAGCTATAATTTTTCTTGCGTTCCACCTGATCCATGCCCTGCTGGATCAGTCCCACAGTCAATCCCAGGAAGCGGTGCACCTGCCCCATCCATTCCGCGTCCCGCCGTGCGAGATAATCGTTGACGGTGATGATGTGCACGCCTTTACCGTTGAGGGCGTTGAGGTAAGCCGGTAGGGTTGCTACCAGAGTTTTGCCTTCACCTGTTTTCATTTCGGCAATTTGGCCTTTGTGTAAGATGATTCCGCCGAGGAGTTGGACATCAAAGTGGCGCATTCCCAAAACTCGTTGTCCCGCTTCCCGCACCACTGCAAAAGCTTCCGGCAAGATTTCGTCTAGGATCTCTTTCTCTTCGTTAAGAGATTTAGCTTTGGCCAGACGTTCTCTAAATTCCGCTGTTTTGCCTCTAAGGGCGTCGTCTGAGAGGGCGCGGAAGTCTTCTTCCAAGATATTGATATCAGCTACCCAAGGCTGAAATTTTCTCAGTTTGCGCGCGTTGGGGTCGCCTAGCAGATTTTTAAACATGGCAGGAGAGGCAGATTTTTAATAATTTAGGTATTAGCTTTCAGGGTTACGGGCTGTAGTGTTAGCCACAGAGTTTACCTTTCCCGATTGTAGCAACCATTGGCAGTCCTAGGCCGTCGAAGGCGCCCTTGGGGGCGATTTGGGATTTGGGATTTGGGATTTGGGATTTGGGATTTGGGATTTTGGATTGAAGAAGTGACTTCTCTTGTCCCTTGCTGATTCAGCAAATCATTTCCACAAACTATTGAGTAAGGGCGTTATGCGGGCAGTTTGTGGATTAGGTGTATAGCCCGAAGGCGGATGAGGAGATTTTAGAGCAACGGGAAGTCATTGTAATTATGTCCTTCTGATCCTTCGCAAGGCTCAGGACTGCGAAGAATCGAGCGAGATTCTTCCCGGAGTTTACTTGCAGAACCCTTCACTCCGTTCTGCAAGTAAACTCCGGGTCGGGATCGGAATGACAGACCATAGATGCGTAAGTCCTGTACTCAACAAAACGGTTACTCAGTTTTACTGACGAACTTATAAGCTTGATAACCTCCGTAGGTTAAAAGTGCCCCTGCTGCCACAATTCCTGCAACTGGGAGAGTCACAGGAGCAGCCACAATAGTTGTTGCTGTCGTTGTCAAGCCCAACCAACCTGCGACACCAGCAGCAGGCACTGTTGCAGTAGTGGCTATAGGTACAGTGGCAATTGTAATTGAACCCAATGACGAACCACCAAGTGCAGCGATTCCAGCGATCAACTCGTTTTTTATTTCTCTAACTATTGTGATAATTGTATATTTTATCTCATAAAATAACGCAGATTTTTTTTCTGTAAATATCAAATTAAAAAAATTAGAATTTTCCAGTGTCTATACGGGGCTGCAACGCAGGATTTTAAAAGATTGATAATCTCAACTATTCTTAAATTTAGGAGACACTTCAAACGCTAATTGTGACCCATAAAAACAAACATCAAACTCAGTAAAAAAATTAGTTCGCCCTAAAAGAATGGGAATATTATTCACCCTAGTCCAGGCAAAAACTAACTGAACTGGATCAAAGTCCCCTACTTTTGCCAAGACTAATAACCCTTTCGTTTCAGCACTCGCTAAATTTCCCGCTAAAGTAACAGAAAATCTTTGCTCTTCCCAAATTGCCCCTAATTGCACCCCAACATTATAGGGCAAAACATTTACGCTAGCTCCTGTATCCAGTAAACCCATAACCTCAACAGAACGATTTTGATAAGTTAGTGTTAAAGGCAGATACGGAACATCAGCTAAAACACCTGACTCATCTCGTTTAGCTTGAAAAGAATATCGCCTACCATTAAACATTTTGAGTTGGTTTTTGTTCTGTTTCTAGTAACTGCATTAATTGCTCTGCTGCACTATTAGAAGTATGCACGGAATACATGATTTCAGCAGATTCGTTGCCCATGACAATTCCTTCTTCTTTCGCCAATTCTGCTATTAAAAACAGCATTATCTGAAATTTATCAGTACGGGACAATTGCTGAAGTTGGGTTAATAATTTAAGATTTGACATAAAACGCCATTGAATTGGTTTTTTCATTTTACCACGACCTTGAGATTTAAACCACTCCAAAACAGTAGTGTCAATCTCTAATTCCTGAACAGGCTTTCCGGCCTGTTCCACAAAGAATGAATTTGATTGTGGAACAGGCCGGAGAGCCTGTTATTGAGAATGGTGTAAGATGTGAGATTAACCCTACTCTTCAACAGGCCGGGACACTTCGTAAGTCAAAAAGTCATAAGCCATTTTCGTGTTGGGAAAAATTGCCTGGGCTTCTTTGAGCAAATCGTCCAGGACGATCGCATTTCCCGGAGCGTAACGCGGGCTAAAATGCGTCATAATTAACTGTTTCGCCCCAGCGAGCAAAGCAACTTGAGCCGCCATTGTCGAGGTTGAATGCAGGCGATCGAAGGCCATTTGAGCATCTTGATGGGCAAAAGTCGCTTCGTGCACCAACAAATCGGCATCCTTCGCCAATGCCACCGCCCCGTCACAGAAAACCGTATCCGTACAATACACAAACTTGCGCCCGACTTGATCCGGGCCGCAAAAATCACTACCTTTAAACTGTCGCCCGTCAGCTAATTTTACCGTCTTTCCTTGTTTTAATTCGCCGTAAACTGGCCCGGAAGGAATACCCACAGCCTTCGCTTTTTCAACATCAAAATGTCCCGGACGGTCTTTCTCGGTAACACGATAACCAAAAGCAGTAACTCGGTGTTTCAAAGGAGCGCAGCTAACAATATATTCGTCATCTTCATAGACAACTCCCTCGTGACTTTTGTGCACCTTCACCGGGTAAGAAAAATGAGTTTGAGAATAGCGAACGCCAGCTTGCAAATATTCTTCAAGTCCCGGAGGCCCATAAAGATCGATGCGCTTGACATTCCCCGCCAAACCGCAGCTAGCCAGCAAACCCATTAACCCGAAAATGTGGTCGCCGTGCAGGTGAGTGATGAAAATCCGGCTCAGTTGGCTGACTTTGAGGTCGCTACGCAGAAACTGGTGCTGGGTTCCTTCGCCGCAGTCAAACAGCCAGAGTTCCGCTCGCTGGGGCAAGCGCAGGGCGATGCTGGAAACGTTGCGCGATCGCGTGGGGACGCCGGAGCTAGTTCCGAGAAATGTAATCTGCAAGAGTCAAATCACCTCAATTAAATCTTAAAAAATATGTTACAAATATCCAGGGTGCGGCCAATCCGACATAAAGGAAATAGTCCCAGGCAGGAACCGGGATAAATCGCTGTTGCTGCTAGCATCTAGTCGCTCCAATCATTTTTGACGCACAAAGTGCCAAACCCAATTCTAACGTTTTCTTTCTGCCGTTATCCTTCCTTTTTCCCGAACCTTCCCCTTAAAAATTCTCAAACTCGTACAGCACAGGAGGAAAATTTTCAAATGCAGTCAGGAGTGTTCTTTGGTTCCGTTCTTTCGACATTAAAAAAACGCTATTTTTGGATTTCGCTGTTCTTGTGGCTGGTAATGGTAGCGCCAGCACAGGCCGGGCTGATTTTGCGAGTTGCGGTACAAGACGGGACAAGTCAGATCAAAGTCGGTAGTTCTACTAAGGCTGCAATCCGCGACGGTAGCGGGCGCAATTTGGGGGAACTGTCGGCCAACAGTTCTCAGTCGGCTCAATTTCGATCGGGAACAGTGGCAATTGGGCCCTGGGCGGCCAATCAAATTTGGATCGAGCCGACCGGAAACGGTTATGTTTGGATTGGCGATCGTTGGTATCGGGGACGCACGCTTCTAGTTCCCGACAAAGGAGCCTTGACTGCCGTCAACTACGTCGATATCGAACAGTATCTCTACAGCGTTCTGGGCGCCGAAATGAGCGGCAATTGGCCTCAAGAGGCTTTGAAAGCCCAAGCAGTCGCCGCCCGTTCCTACGCTCTCCACAACCGCCTCAAAAGCGAAACCGACCTTTACGATGTGGACGACACTCAGTCTTCGCAGGTGTACAAAGGACTGCAAACAGAATCTTCTGGGACTTATACCGCCGTCGATGCCACCGCCGGTCAAGTTCTCACCTACAACGGTCAGATTATTTTAGCCGTTTTCCACTCGGCGTCTGGCGGACATACCGAAAATGTTGAGGATGTTTGGACGGAACCCCTGCCTTACCTGCGTGGTGTTCCTGACTTTGACCAAGGGGCGCCGGTTTACCAGTGGAAAGAAAATTTTTCCCGAGATCAGATGAGCAGCAAGATTTCTGGCGTGGGTAACGTCATCTCGATGAAGCCAGAACGCACTACCGCTTATGGCAGCGTTTTGTCAATGAAAGTAGTCGGAGATGGTGGTTCTAGGGTGATGACTGGCGCGGATCTGCGTCGGGTTCTAAATTTGAGGAGTACCCGCTTTACCGTGATTCCTCAGTACGGCGGGATTTTTAGTAGCCAAAATAGCGGGAAGCCTCCTACAGGTTTTCAAGTTGCTGGTAAAGGTTTCGGTCACGCTGTGGGGATGAGTCAGTGGGGGGCATACAATTTGGCTAGGCAGGGATACGGCTACCAGCAGATTTTGTTGCATTATTACCGGGGTGCTGCTTTGGCTAGAATTGCTGTGCAGTAATTGCTACACATTTGTTATTGGTTATTTGTTACTGGTTATTGGTTATTGGTTATTTGTCATTAGTAGCAACTCACAATTCACCAACAATACCTAACAACCACCAACAAATAACTAATCACAAATAACTAATCACAAATAACTCATAACTAAATTAAGGATTGCTATGCAAAAGTGGGATTATTTATTTGTGGATGCGAATATGTATCCTTTTGGAAATAAGCTAATTAGTTTATATGTAAATGGTGAGGAGCTGCGAGATTGGAAACAAGGCTCGCTGCATCTATTTGTCAATCAGTTGGGGGAGGAGGGGTGGGAACTTGTGGCTCTCCGACATGACTCGAAGTACGACCAAAATTGTTTGATTTTTAAACGCCCTAAGGTTGTTAAAAAAACTAGGAATACGAAAAATTCTGACATTAATAAAATTTGAAATTTGGCAGCATTCTCAGCAACGGGCTCTCCGGCCCGTTCCACCTCAATAAAAAATTTTCTTGTGGCACAGGCTCGGAGAGCCTGTTCTTGACTGGCTCGCGTGCCAGTTCCATCACAACAAATATATTGGATTGTGGCACAGGCTCGGAGAGCCTGTTCTTAACGGGCTCGCGTGCCAGTTCCATCACAACAAATATATTGGATTGTGGCACAGAAATCTTGCCTGTTCTTGAAAATAGTGCAAGATATCTGTGCAACCAAACCTAACCACATATACTTGTTTTTTGTCATTAGTATTATAAGTTGTCCGATCGCCCAATTCGTCGCTGCCATTCGGCATCTATTTTAGCTGACTGTTCTAGTTCTTGTTGAGTTAATTCGGTTTCTGTGGTATAAGCTAAGTCTTCTCCTGTCAGAACATTTTCTGCTGCAAATTCCCGGGCGTAGGCCAGTTTTTGCTGCAAGTTGGCATCGGGTTCGTTTAATAACATGGCTCGCTGCTCCCGCTCTTGATTGCGGGCTTCTATCTTGCTATTTTTCCACTGAATCCAGAAGTAGCGAATTAAGGGAATGCTGAGAAATCCGACGCCGTAAATCAGGAGCATTGGATAAATACCGCTGACGAAACCGATGAATCCACCTGCGATCGCACTTTTAGTCAATAAATTCCCCAAAACTAACGCACCGACAAGATTTACGGCTCCCAACCCTGCTGCGAGCATGATTTGGCCGGAGTCGGCGTGGCTGAAACGCCACAGCATTTCTCGCAAATAAGCTGCTACTGGTTGAGGATTATTCTCGACGGCTGTGGTTTGCAATTGGGGAAAATGGTAGACTATTTGCCCTTCGGGACTGACTTCGGGGCGGCCGTCAAAACGCGCGAGAGCAGGTAACATATATTCTTCGTATTCTCGGGCGTATCCCTGTCCGAGATTGTCGAGATAGGGCGCAATTTGTTCGGCGGCGACGGCGCCTCGGTTGTTGCGAATTGCTGCTGCAATATCGCTCCACTTGCGCTCTTCTAGATTTTTATTGGGATTGCCATCTCCAAATATAAATGAGAAAACTGCTTCCAGAAAACTCATCTGGGGTTTTTGGCCGGTTTTGCGCGATCGCTGCTGGTAGTATGGTTCGTCATGGTTCCAGTAAAATATCCAGATTAAGTCGTTCCAGAAGTAGGGAAAAAAGAAAAAGCCGCCGCCGCCACCACCTCCGTCGCCACTTCCTCCGCCTCCGCCTCCCCCGCTATCGTTGTTGCTCATGCTGGAGATTAAAAGCGTGATAGCAACAAAAATTAAGAGGATGGAAGCTACCAGCACTATGCCAAAAGATATCCGAATCAGGTAAAATAGAATTTTCCAGATTTTTTGCCACCATTCCTGCAACTGCAAGCGCAAGAATTTGTTTCGCAAAATATCTCGAAAGTTGTTGGGAAATAGGTAGGCTATGTCGCCGGATTCTGCTACTTGCAGGTTCCCACCTGCTTCGGAGGCCAGCGTTAACAGTTCTCGCTGGGCAAAATTGACATCTAATCCAGCTTTTGCCGCCACGTCTCCAACCGTAACGCGGTAGCCAAGTTGCTCGACGGCTTGCATAATGGTGGGATTCGGAGCCATAGGTTTCTCTGTGTAAAAATTACCCGTTGTTTTTATTATATATTGCGGGATTTAGAGCTGGTACAAGCCGATCGGGCTTCCGAGCTTTTTTGCGGCCGCCCTTGACTTGAGAGCCAAATATTGCTATGGTTTCGCCCGATCGCCCGTTTAGTCCGGCAAATAAGTTAAAGAAATGTGGTTTTTTTTGCAAGTCTGGCAATAGGTATTTTAAAATAGACAGGATTTGCGCTAGTGTCGCAAGCAAGCGCGTGTTTTCAGGTTTGCAGTTGTGTCTCACCAGCTTTTGAGAGCATCCTCGGCGCAACTCTCAACCCAAACAGTTGCAAAACTCTTAATAGGAAAACTTTACAGGCTAATTTTATGATTAGCTACTAACCAAAGAATCGAATTATGCCCAGAACTCAACGCAACGATAACTTTATTGACAAAAGTTTCACGGTAATGGCCGATATCATTCTGAAGATTATGCCGGCGAAAAAGAAGGCGAAGGAAGCTTTTGCTTATTATCGGGATGGTATGTCGGCTCAAGCTGATGGCGAATATGCCGAAGCGCTGGACAATTATCATGAAGCGCTAAAACTGGAGGAAGATCCTTACGATCGCAGTTATGTATTGTACAATATGGGCCTGATCCATACTAGCAACGGCGAACACGATAAAGCTTTGGAGTATTACAGCGAAGCGCTTGAACTGAATCCCAGAATGCCGCAAGCGCTGAACAATATTGCTGTGATTTACCACTATCAAGGCGAAAGGGAAAAGGAAGCTGGCAATGTTGAAGCGGCGGAAGGGCTGTTTGACAAAGCTGCGGATTACTGGAAGGAGGCTATTCGCTTGGCGCCGAACAATTACATTGAGGTGCAGAATTGGCTGAAGACGACAGGGCGATCGCAAATTGATGTGTATTTTTAACCTCGGTTGTTACAATTTGAGGGGAATGGGGCATGGGGCATGGGGCATGGGGCATGGGGCATGGGAATGGGGCATGGGGCATGGGGCATGGGGCATGGGGCATGGGGCATGACCAATTCCCAATTACTAATCGGTAATGACTAATAACCAACGACCAATGACCAATGCCTTGTTTGGCCAATGCCCAATGCCCTGTTTCGCCAATCCCCAATGACCTGCGCGGGCCCATGCCCAATTCCCCATGCCCCATGCCCCACTGCCCTATTCCCAATGCCCAATGCCCAATGCCCCATGCCCTGTTTGGCCGATGCCCGATGCCCGATGCCCAATGCCCCATGCCCAATGCCCCATGCCCAATGACTAATTTTTATGATTGACAAAGAAGAAGTTCGGAAAGTAGCGAATTTAGCCCGACTCGAATTAACGCCGGAAGAAGAAGAGCAGTTTACTGGTCAACTGAACGGTATTTTGGATTATTTTGAGCAGTTGAGCGAACTGGATACGAGTAAGGTAAAACCGACAACTCGGGCGATCGATGTTAGCAATGTTATGCGATCGGACGATTTGCAACCTTTTGCTAACGGCGAGAGTATTTTGGCTGGAGCTCCCGATCGCGATGGCGAGTTTTTCAAAGTGCCTAAAATTATGTAGTCCTCCTAAACAGGCTTTTCGACCTGTTCCACAAGAGAATTAATCTTCCGTGGAACAGGCAGAAAAGCCTGTTCACTTGATTAAGTAGCCATTGCAAGAGACGAGATCCAGGTAGCATGGAAACCGTAAGGAACGCGCTGAGGCATAAGTACCCGCGCTACAGGTTCAGATGTGAAGTTTTGGGCATCAATAACCAGTAACTCAGACTGCTTGGCTACCGCATCCCAGACCATCGTCAGCAACCAACCATCGTCCTCAGCAATAGCACCAGGTCGAGGTGCAAACGCACTATCACCGCCAAAACGTCCCCGTCCAAATTCATGCACTTGGGAGCTACCAGTTTTCAAATCATACTTAATCAAACCATCCAATAATAGTCGGGGTCTCATGTAGGTAGCCTGCTGTGAAGCGTACATATAACGTGTTTTCCGACCTGTGAAATCATCGTTAATGCGAGGAAATTCTGTGGCAACATCATCCAAAGCCTCTTCTTTGACAACACCCGTCGCTAGGTTGATCCGATAGCGATACAGCCGGAAGTGTTCAAACTCAGTTTCCCCACCTTCACCTTTGTCTTCTTGAGGAATAAATAGATAGGTATCGGGTGTTCGGGTAGCCAAGAGCACTATCTCGTCACCTTCTTCCCAAGCATTACCCACATGGTAGAGCATACAGGCAGAAACCTTAAACCAGCGGATTGTCCGATTATCGCCATTGCGCGGTAGGATGCCTATACGGCTGGGGTTTTGAGGCTCAAACTTAATGGGTAGCTGACCTTGCATAATTCGCATCGGTTTGAAAGTCAGCGGCATATCTAGGAAAATGGTGTAGTGTTCAGTAATGGCAAAATCATGCATCATCACCGGGGCTGGTATGTCAATAGACACGGTTCGCTTTAATTCCCCTTCTTTTGAAACGACGCTATATTCCAGGTAAGGCGGAGCAATAGGTGCGAAGCCGAACACAATCATTTCACCCGTCACCGGGTCAACTTTTGGGTGCGCTGTAAAGGTAGAAGCTAGTTTGTCTTTAAAAGTATATACACCAACTGTTTCTAAATCTGGAAGCCCGATTTCATAGGGTGCGCCAGCTTCCCAGAGAGCCAACAATTTACCAGCGTGCAATACACATGAAGTATTGGCGGTATTCTTCATCATCAAGCCGTAGGGTGTGTCAAACCTTGGCAGGTTCAGCAGCCCTGGCCAAATTGCTTTAGCTTGAGTTTGCTCGACTTTAAACCCATCTGTGCGGATGTAGCGGTTGCGGTAACTAGCTTTGCCATTACTAATCTCTACACAGTGGAGCATTCCATCTCCATCTAACCAGTGATGGAGTCCAATGGGCTTAAATTGCGGATTGGGACCGTTGCGAAGAAACATCCCCTCCAATTGTTTGGGCAGTTGGCCTTCTACTGTCAGGTTGTCCGCAGTGATTTCTTTTTTTACTGGGGCGAAGTTGTCAGTTAAATAGAGTTTCGCCATATCGTCTGCGAGAATTTTCGTACTCGCAGTGCTACTGAAGCGACTTATGACTTGATAGGGAACGCGAGCATAATAGCCAGTCCCAATTGATGTTTGACTAACCATTGATGAGCGCTCCATCTGTAGTACGTTAGCCAGGAATTTGCTATCGAGCATCATACTCATGAATCGGCGCTGTAGAGTAAGTTGGCGACTTGAGACGTTCGCTACGTCTGTAGCTGCAAGCTCTGCTACAAGTTCCTTTTCCTGGCTATCCAACGCACCATCGCTATACATCAAGGATTCAAGGGCTTCATACAATTCCTGAAAATCTTTGTCTTCACTATGATTTCCTAAATAGGCTTGTAACCAGCTATAACATTCTTCAGGCTGTACTGGCTTATCTACTGATAACAAGGATTTAATCTCCGGATCGTCAGCCAGTCCTTTCTCATTTACCATCCGTTGCAAAAAAGCTTGTTCTCCTGGTTCGAGTACCCCATCGATCCAGGCAATACCGATGAGGAGTTTTAATAACTGCTTATTATTTTTTGAAGACCCTTCTGTATTTGCAAGTAAGGTAGCTTTGGGAATTGCAACATCAAAATGCTCATTATTCTTTGCATCATTGCGAATGTTCTTCTCACTGCTATACAATATTTTGCTCAGATCGGGCGATTTGACAACAATATATAAATCAGGATTGCCTTCAAGTTTCTCAAATTTGCCTCTAAAATCTGCTTCCGAGTAAGTAATTTCAAAGGTTCCATTGCTATTGGTCTTTACTTTTCCTAACTTATCGTTCTTAACAAGATCCTTGTCAAAGGCTTCGATAATTAGGTTAGGAATACCATTACCACTTTCGGCTTCGTAAACTCGTCCAGTAACTTTAAAAGACATTCGATTCTCCTGCAAACAATTTTGCTAGGTATTATACAGTTTTGTAGCTCAACAAGTTGGTATGTCTGTGTAAAGTTATATTGCTGTCAGCCTCTAAAACCACAATTAGTTACATTGGTCAATATAGTAAATTGGTCAATTACAGCACTTTCCGATGCTATGAGGTACAGTAACAAAAATTAGTGAACCAATTTTTTAAATGGCTAGGATTCATCAAATCTAGGGCAACTGCTATTATCTTATCAATCATTGCTTGGGTCTTGGGAGCAAAACTTATTGACAATTTTTGGACCAAGTGCGCTGTCACTATTTTTGAGCGGAGGTCGAGGGAGTAGGATTTCATTACATGAGCCTATATGTTGTTTTCCACGCGCTCGCTCGTACCTCATAACATCGGAAAGTGCTGTATGATATTGCATCGATGAATGTGCTAAATTCTCACTCCAAAAGATGCGGCTAATTCCCTTTCTGGCTGCATACCAACTGTCGGCGGCATCGAACGATTGGCTACTTGCTCGATCAATTGTAATTGCTGCGGCAACATTTTAGCTAAACAGTAGCGTTCTAGGGCAGTTTGACGAGCCTTGACGCGAATTTCTGCCATGCGGGTAGGATGGTCTAAAACTTCATCAATGCGATCGGCTACTTGTTTCGGCGAGAAGTAATCGACGATTAAACCGTTTTCTCCATCGCGGATAACTTCTCTCACCGGGCCTGTATCGGAACCAATTACTAAACATCCTGCCGATAGAGATTCAATCATCGACCAAGATAGCACGAAAGGTCTGGTTAAATAAACGTGTACGTCCGATGCTTGAATTACTTTTAAATACAGTCCGTAAGGTAGCGGCCCGACAAAGTGCACTCGCGACATATCTAGCGGCACTTTTTTGAGCATATGGTCTTTGTAAGACTCGCCGTTGGGTAGGGAACGGCCGTAACAAACTCTGTCTGAACCAACAATTACAACGTGACAGTTGGGGCGGCGTTCTTGCACGTAGGCGATCGACTCAATGAACTCTGGAAAGCCTCGGTAAGGTTCCATTCCCCGCGATACGTAGGTGACAATTTCATCAACGCCGGACAAGTCTAAGTTAGGCAAAACCAGTTTAGCACCGGGGTCTGGTTTGAAGTAATCGGTGTCTACGCCGTCGTGAAGTACGGATAATTTTTGTTGAAATTCTGGCGGAAATTGCGATCGCTGCCAATAAGTCGGCGACAAACCCCAATCGCAAGAGTATAAATCGATTAAAATCGGCGCATTTTTGATTCTAATTCTCGCCATGTCGTCAACGCTTAAAGGTTCCGCCGGATCGAAATCTGCGTCGGAACCAACGGCGTGATAAAACCACTCAAAATAACACAATACTGGTGTATTGGGAAACGCTTCTTTGACAAATAGTGTCGGCCCCCAACCGGAATGTCCGCAGATCACATCGGGCACAAAACCATCTGCTTTCAGTTGTTCTGCCATTCTAAATACGGCTTGTCCGTAGATGACGGCACTTTCTAAAGAGCGCACGTATTGGTGAGTTTGCGCGTTGGGTTCCCGGCTGGGGGTAAATGCTGCTTTGCGAACTCCGGGAATGTTCCATTCTGGACGTTCGTTTTTAGTACCGAAAACAATTTGATTTTTGGGATTTGCGCCTAAAGCCGTGATAATGTGGCGGTATTGGGCGGGGAAGTTGGGGTGGAGAAATAATGCTTTCATTGTGGAAGGAAGAAGGAAGATGGAAAAAGGAAGATGGAAGATGGCCCTTCGGCTTCGCTCAGGGTAAAAACAGGGAAGAAGAAAGAAAATATTTTGCTTTAGTTACAAAGCTCTGATGTTAAGAGCGCGCATATTTTTAAAGCATTGTAGATGAGTCATTCGATCCCCCCTAACCCCCCTTCTTAAGGGGGGGACAAGAGCGTTAAAGTTCTCCTTGTCAAGTACGAGATAGCAGGGTCAAAGTCCACCTTGTTAAGAGGCAAAAGACCATCACAGTCAGAATTTTTAAGAGGTCAAATCCTCAAAGTCCCCCTTCTTAAGGGGGATTTAGGGGGATCTAGACTTGGATACCAACCCGATTTATCAAGGTTTTTAGCCTTCAATTTACACTAACGGTGCTTTGCAGATCCAGACGCAATCTCGCGGTACTGAAGATGTATTTTTCAGGATGATTTCATAGTTTAAATGGTTGAGAAATTTTTCCATAATTGTATCAGTCATTACTGAGAATGCAGTGCCATCTCTGCGTCCCAGCAAGTTTTTGTCCCACTCGCCGGCAAATTTTTGCCACCCTAATTCGCTGAGAATATTGCTGTGGTGGAAGACACAAATGCGAGATCCCCGCAGCAGTTTCGGAATGCGAGTTAAATAGTTGAATATGTCCACAGGCTCTACGTGTACCATTGTATCGTAGCAAAAGCAGACATCCGCTGCACCCTGGCCGATGCCGTCTAGTGTTAAGCCGTTGAGTTTGACGTAGGAAACGCGATCGCCTCCTAAGCGCGATCGGGCGGCTTGCAGCATTTGACTGGAAATATCGGCGCAAATTAGGCGATCGCAATATTTCAGCAACAGCGAACCAGTTTTACCCCCACCGATACCAATTTCTAAAACCCTATGTTCTGGTTTGATGTACGGTGCAATAAATTCCTGTTCGATCAGTGCTTCGTATTCGGCTAAGGAGTTGGCTGCACCGGCAGCTTTACCTATCCATTCATCGCCAATATGGGCAAGTTCCGAATTAGTTTGTTCCCACTGTTGGGCGTAACTGTCCCATGCCGTTTCATAATCTACTCTTGGGCGATCGGTCATTTTTTCATCGTTGATTTTTGCTTATTTTATAGTATAGATGGATCAATTTTCGATAGGTTCCGCAACTCTCCATAAATTATGTTATTTTGCAGTCACGAAAATATTAAATAGGTTAGTAGTGAGGACTTCAGTCCTCTGGCTTTTATGAGGACTTCAGTCCTCGCTACCAACCTGCGATCGCACTGTAATATCTAATGACTGCTAAAATATGCTTCGCAGAAAATGTCTGCATAAGCTTGAGTCATCTCCTCAAAAGTATTGAGTGAATCCAAGACATATTTAGCATTTCCAGCTAACTGCTGGCGCAACGATCGATCCTCCAATAAACTAATCAAAGCTACAAGTAATTGATCCGGACGATCTGGCGTATAAAACAAACCGTTAATTCCCGGCCTCACTTGTTCCTTAATTCCAAAAACGGGCGAAGTAATAATTGGCAAATCGCAGGCCATCGCCTCCAAAATCACTCGCGGAAAACTTTCAACGCGAGAAGTGCAAACAAATATATCCGCCGCTTTGTAATATTTTCCTGGTTCCCCAGTTTCCGGGACTATTGTCACCCTTTGCCGCAACTGGGCCGGCAATGCGCTCACCATATCGGCTAATTTATTGCTATAGATACTCGGTCGATCGCCCACAATGAAACACCTAATCTTATTGTGCCATTTCTCAGGCAAAAGTGAAAGAGCTTGAACCAAATCCTGCTGGCCTTTGCGTTCGCAGACAGTTCCCAACAGCAACAATACCACATCTTCCGCTGCAACACCTAAACTTTTTCTAGCCTCTTCAGAATTATCAGAATTTTCCAGTTTGCTCAAATCTAAGCCGTTGTGAATTACTGTGAAATTGTGGTGGCTGTTGAGAGGTAAATACCTGTCGCGCGTTGCATCCGCCACAAAAATCACCTTGTAAGGAAAACGAAAACAATCCAAAGCTCTCGCCGCAATCTCCGAACCAAACCTGTTAAAATAAGTTTGCCACGGTTCGCTTTCGTGCACGTTCCACACCACAGGAATGCCGATGTGCTGCGCCGCATCAACTACAAAAAAGTTTTCTAAAGTATTAGCATAAATTGCATCTACTTTTAAACTTTCAATTTCCTTGCTAAAACTGCCGATAGCTTCATCGTAAGCATCGCGCTGGTAGATGTGTTCGAGGGGATTGTCGCGCACAATTACTTCAATTCCCTGCTGTTCGTAAGCTTGGCGCAGGGGGCCGTCTGTGGTGCAAAGTACGATCGGCAAAATCGCACCCTCAGCCGCCAACTTCACCGCAATTTCGTACTGATGCAGCGGTGCCCCCGTAAAATCCAGCGAATTGCTGCACATCAAAACCTTAAGAGGATGAATAAAATGTTTAGCTACTGATAACACACGGGAATCATCAAATCTTAACTCTTCCTTCTCCTTTCCATCCGTTACATCCGTTACATCCGTTACATCCGTTACATCCGCTACATCCCGCACATTGCTCGCTGCCGAACTTTCCTCTCCTTTCATAAAAACCCGTCGAGGTTGAATATGAAAATACTCATCTTCCAAAGACAAATGAGGACTGTAAAAACTGTCAGTTTTTCCCGCATACTTGCGCCGAAAAGCCGCCACTTCTTGAGGATTATCAGTAAAACCTCTCGAAGTTCCCTCTTTGTGCAACAACTCCGCATCGGGACAATAGACACATCGATAACCCCGTTCTAACAATCGATATCCGTAATCGACATCATTGTAAGCAACAGCAAAATCATCCTCATTAAAGCCGCCCAATTCTAAGAACAATTGACGCGGAGTAATTGTGCAAGCAGCAGTTACCGCCGAGTAATTTCGCGTTACCATCGCTTGAGAAAGATAGCCTCGATTATCCTTATCCATCAGCTTAAAAGCGTGACCCGCCAAACCGTGATGGAGGCCGTGAATTACTCCTGCGTGCTGAATTCTACCGTCGGGATATAACAGCCGCGCGCCGACTGCACCGACGTTGCTAATTTGAGCGTATCCCACCATTTGACTCAGCCAGCGCGGATTAATTACCTCAGTATCGTTGTTCAAAAACAAGACATATTCGCTGTCAACTTTCTCGACAGCGCGGTTGTTAATTGCTGCAAAACTAAACTTTCCACCAGGATTTTTGATCCGCAAAACTTGGCAAGTCAATTGCTTTAAATATTCCAGAGTTTTGGGATCGTCGCTTTCATTGTCGATGACAGCAATTTGAAAATTATTGTAGCTAGTCGCTTCGAGAGAATCCAGACAGGCTTTTAGCAATTTAAATTGATTTTTCGTGGGGACGATTACCGTTACTGACGGGCCATCATCGGGGAAATCCTGGGCAAATATGCCCAAATTTTCTTTAGTCGCCCAGGCGTGCTGAGCAACATTGCCGTTAATTTGTCGGCGGTTTAGTGCGTCTTGAATTGCTTTTTGACCTGCACCAAAACTGGCGGGTTTGGCGGCCCCAGATATGGCTGTAGAACCGGGTGCTGTTCGCCAATGATACAGCACTAGAGGCAGGTGCGCGACGTGGCGACAAATTTCGGTTGCTCTTAATGCAAAATCGTAATCTTGCGAACCTTCAAAACCGAGGCGCAAACCGCCTATTTCTTCAAAAATATGTTTTCTGACGGCGCACAAATGACCGAGATACATATAGGAAAGCAGCAGTTCTGGCGACCATTGCGGTTTGAATTGTGGGGCGAAACGGCGACCTTTGGTGTCGATTTTGTCGTCGTCTGAGTATAGAAAATCGGTGGTGGGATGGGTGGCAAAATATAGGGCGACTTCGCCCAATGCGTCGGGAGTTAGTTCGTCGTCGTTGTCCAAAAATAGGATGATGTCGCCTGTTGCGAGGGCGGCGGCGCTGTTGGTGGCGGCGCTGATATTGCCGTTTTCTGTGCGAAATGTGATGCAAATACGATCGTCCTTTTCGGCCCAATCTTTCAAAGCGTCAGCAACCGTAGCATCGGTACTGCGATCGTCAGCGATGCAGAGTTCCCAGTTTTGATAGACTTGATTGATTACACTGTCGATCGCACTTTTGAGAAAATCTATCTGCGGATTGTACACCGGCATAACCACCGAAATCTTTGGTAGCGCTGTCCCACAGGATTTTAACCGAGAAATCAGATAATCGCGCGCGCGATCGTTCCACTGATTCACCTCCAACCAAGCATCATACCTATCAATCGGTTTAGGAACCACAAAACCCGCAGGCGGCAGCAAATCCCCCGGAGAAATCAACTGTTTTTGCTGCTGATAAATCTTCCCAAACTGGCGCATCACCTTGACTATTTCCCAAGGCATCGGCACAATTCTGCCCAGACGCTGTTTTCTCTCCCTAGCCCGCTGCCGGATTGCTTCTACAAAACTCGAAAACTCCTCAAATTTATCAGCACTTCGCTGCCAAATATTGTATCGCCGCACAGTCAATATTTTCGGCGCTTGAAAATACAAAATTTCCCCAGTTTCTAACTCAGCTTGCAGCGCCACGTGCCATTCCCCTGGCGGCAAATCGACAAGGGCTTCAAAGCCGCTTTCCGAACTGTTAACCCAGTCAGGAAACACTTCCCCGACATCTTTTCTGCGCAAACCGTAGGCGCATTCTACAGAAGTATCGCCGCACAAAAAGCTTAATTTAGCAATTTTGCGATCGTGGTGACAGCACCAACCTGCAAACAAAATTTGACCCTGACGCTGTTCCCACACCACAGGTACATCTAACGATGCTTGAATCGTTGAAACCAACAGCGGATAAGCTGCTAAAAGATACCATTTCCCGCCCTCATCTTGCGCTTCCAGCAGCACTTCGTGCCGTCCTGCCGGCGCTGACAATTCAATTGTAAAACCAGATTTTAGCGCCGCCGGCATATTAGAATGTGCAGCGGCTATATCGCTTCTTTCTATGCCGTAAACAGCAGCGAAACTCTTGCCTTCAATTCGGGCGCGGACTGCTTGAATATGTTTTGTTCTGTGAAAAACCCAGCCCACAATTAGCAGGTTAGAATCGCAAACTTGCCAAGTGGTGGGTTGGTCTAGCGAAAAAACAAAGCTTGGGAAAAAGTCGCGGATTCGGCGCTGAAATTCCCACCATTTTTCTCTCAGTTGCCACCAGTCAGAAGACTTGATAGCAGCAATTTCTGCTCGAACTCTTTCGATTTCCTGGCGCGCTTCTTCTAAGTCTTCCCGACTTTCATTTAATTTTTCCTGAGTTTGAGTTTGTACTGTTTCCCACCGCAGCAACTCAGCTAACTTTTCCTGCAACCTGAATTCTTTATCTTCAATTTGTACCTGAGTTTTCCCTAATTCTGCTTCTAATTCCAAGACTTTCGCTAACGCTGTTTGAAAGTGGGCTTCTTTGCCGGCAAGCTGTATCTGAGTTTGTCCTAATTCTGTTTCTAATCCGAGCAGTTTCGCTAAAGCTTCTTGAAAATTTGCTTCTTTACCGGCCAGTTGTACCTGAGTTTGCCCTAATTCTGCTTCTAATTTCAACACTTTTGTTAAAGCTTCTTGAAATTGCGATTCTTTGCCGTCAAGCTGTACCTGAGTTTGTCCTAATTCTGTTTCTAATCCGAGCAGTTTTGCTAAAGCTTCTTGAAAATTTGCTTCTTGGCCGGCCAGTTGTACTTGAGTTTCTCCTAATTCTGTCTCCAATCCCAACACTTTCGCCTGGGCTTGGTGAAATTCTTGTTGCCATTGTTTGACTTCGGAATTGCTGGTTTTTTGCTGTTTTTCCAGCAAGCGGATTTTTAGCCAATCTTCAAAAGGGCCGACACGAGATGCTGGGAAGTGAATAATTTTGTCACTCGCCAACTTGGATTCGCTGCTGAGATTGCCGGCTTGGGTTTCTAAAACTTGATAGAGTTCTAATGCTTCGGGAAAATATTGTTCTATTAAACTTGGTCTGTGACTTTTGACAATATCGTTGACTAATAAAGATTCTTCAAAATTGTCGGCTGGTATTGCACCTAAATTAACATTAAATTTGTCGTTGACTCGATCGATAAACTGTTCGGGAGTATTGCCGATCGGGTAAACGTTGGCCAGCAGACAGCGATCGGGAAAACTTTCGTACAATTCTAAGACTTTTTGGTTGTAGTGCAGCCACATTTTTACTGCCATTTGGGGATTTTGCAGCAAGCTGACATCGGTTCCCCGGCGGTACAGCGAATCCACTACTTCCCAGGGCGATCGATAAACGCAGATGAAATTGGCTTCGGGAAGCAAATTTAGCCAAAAATCCCAAAACAGGGCGGTTCGCGGGTCTTTCCAGCCCCAATGCTTGTGAGGAAGTTGGTTTTGGTCGATCGCCCGTTTGGCAATTTCCACATCTGACGCTGCTACCGGAATCGTTTTTTCAAAAGTACAGCCGAGTTCATCTATGCCGTGCGATCGTAAAACACTCTTGTGAAACTCCACAAAATCAACATTCTCGAAATGACCTTTCAAATTTCCGTCGGCCGGGCCCACTAACTTTTTGCCAATATCAACCCCAACTTTTTGAAACAAAGAAGCTGTTAAAGACGTACCGGAACGGTGCATTCCAGTAACAATAAAAACCGACGGTTTGCTGTCATTCATACTCACAATTTCTCTCCCTCGCCCTAATTCCCACACCATTTTTACTCGCTACACTATTTACCCAAAAATGCAACTTTAGGTAATATCCCAACACTTAGTTCATCATCTCTCCCAATCTCCAATCCCAAATCTCAAATCTCAAATCTCAAATGGTCTTGTCTTATTCTCCCGCTAAGCCTAGCGAGCGCCTGACTTGAAACCACGCGCTTCTCAGCTTCCAGAACTTGCTGCTTTCCATGGCCACAACTCGACTTTGCGATTGCTCTAATTTTTTCTTCACATTGATTAGCATATTTTCAGTTTTATCCAACTGCATTTGCAGAGACACTAACTGACTTTGAGTTTGTTCCAACTGCGAATGAACTGAAATTAATTGATTTTGACTTTCTTCCAACTTAGCATGAGATGTTTCTAACTTAGTTTCAGCAATCATTAACTTACTTTGACTTTGATCCCATTCTATCTTAGCCGCAGCTAACTGAGTTTCAACCAATTTGAGTTTGAGCTGAGTAGACCCCAACAAAGACCGCGATTGCTTTTGGCTTACCAGCGATTGCACCGTGCAAGTTTCCAGAATCCATGTCAAACCGTAGTTATTGATTGCTTTGACGGTTAACACATCCTGTGGCGCCACAGTATTTTTCGGTAAATAACAGTTCCAACCCGACTGTAAAGCCACATCAGTTTTAAAATGTCCGGCCACATCCGGGCGATTATAAAAAGGCTCGCACCTCTGCACAATCTGGTTGTTTACCAGGACTTGCACCTCCTCAATTCGACCGCCGAGATTCAGATCTGCCGCCCATCCTTCCAGATACAAATTCTCCTGATTCGTAAAAGCAGCAACATCAACATATCCTTCGGGGTGGTGATATAATTTCAACTCCGAAAAATCTCTAACTAGCTCATTTGTGACAACATACAAATCCTGAAATCTGCATATGCCTTTTTCGATGCGGTGAACAAAAGCTTTGCCTGCGCTAACTTTATCGACAACTTCTCTGACAAACTTTTCAGTTACATAAGTTGTGCCGTATTCCTCCTTATCTAAAGACTGACTTTCGCTCAGGGCGCTGAACAAAATACCATGAGCAGGCATTTCTACATTAGGAGCTCGCAAACACTCATCGTGAACGCTGAACATCAAAATGCCGTTAGGAGTCAACAAATCATACAAGTTTTGCAGCCAACTCGTAAAAGTTCTTTCCGGCATATGGCTGAAAAAAGAATTAGCCAGAATGCAGTCAAACTTGCGATCGATTAAATAATTTTCTGGTTTTCCCGTCGAGACAATACCGCTGACGCCCAAGTATTCAGTCTGAAACTTGACCGCATTAGCATAAATATCAGAAACCCAAACTTTTTCCGGCGGCATTTCCTGAATCAAAAAACGCGTAAATCTACCGTAACCGCAGGCAAAATCTAGAAAAGACGGTACATTTTCAAAACTGCCAAAATGCCAATCCACAACCTGTTTAACCGTATCCAGGATGCGTCGCCCGAGCGAATAATAGCGCACCAAAGCCCGATCGCGATCGTCCTTGACATTGCTCAACGCAAACAAATACATTTCATCGTCTTCGCAGATATTTAGTTTAAAATCTTCGGGAAACTTAGCTTGCTCTCGAATAAATGCTTCGATTACCGGATTTTGGACTAAATCTAAATTGCTCTCGCTCATTGTTTTCACAGAATTTTAGATGACTTCGGTTGACGCCTCTTTCACCAGAGAATCAGAATTAACAACAGTTAAACACGGTTCGATCAGCAAGTCAACGATGCCGTTACCGCAGGACTCAGTACAAGACTGAACTCTAAACATCGCCACATCAACGCAGCGATCCAGATAAGTTAAATCCTCATCTACCGTTCCCACAACCCCTGCATTCAAAAAATAAACCCCTGGATTTAGCAAACATTTAAACTGAAACTTCACGACAATTGTCGTTCCCGCTTCCACATACCTAACTGACTGACTAGAAGCCTTTAAAGAAGCACCAGCCAACTCAAAACCGCTAATCGTTTTAATCAACATTCCAAACCTCACCTTGGAAGTTGACCGCGAGAAAGTGACAGAGTAAGTGTAAATATAATCTTGACGACCAATCAAGTGATTTACCACAGTTCCCGACCGAGTCTCGATGTGGGGGTTGATAATTTCCGCTCCGCGAGACGGATACCTCACCGTATTCGACGGTATCATTCCCGGATCGTAAAATTCATCATAATGTTCCTGGGATTTCGAGTGATATTGCTCCGGTTTCACCTCCGTCTTTGTGCTTTCTAAATTAGCATCCTGAAGGTTGTTTTGACTTTCTTGCTTTGTGAGTTGATTCAGCGCTCGAATATCTGACTTCAACCCCAATACTTTATCTGGGTCTGCATAGATCAACTTTTGATACTTAGAAATCACCACCTTCGGCGTGTGAGCCAGCAGCAATTCTCCGCTATCCATTAAAATCGCCGACGTACAAAGTTGCACCACCGAAGTAGCAGCGTGAGACACAAATAAAATCGTACCGCCACCTTCCTGAATGCTTTGCAATCGGGCAAAACACTTGCGCTGAAAAGCTTCGTCGCCTACCGAAAGCGCTTCGTCAACGACCAAAATATCCGGCTCGACGCTAGTCGCCACAGCAAAAGCCAGCCTGACAAACATACCGCTGGAATAAGTTTTGACTGGCTGTTCGATGAAATCTCCAATATCAGCAAAAGCAGCTATTTCGTCAAACTTTTCTTCAGTTTCTTTTTGACTGAATCCCAATATCTGAGCGTTGAAAAATACATTTTGCCGCCCGGTAAATTCCGGGTTAAACCCGCTTCCTAGTTCCAATAAAGCGGAGACTCGTCCTTTCACATCCACGCTGCCGGTGGTGGGCGTCAGAGTCCCCACAATTATTTGCAAAAGAGTGCTTTTTCCCGAACCGTTGCGACCGACAATTCCCAGAGTTTGTCCTTGAGGAATTTCCAGATTGATGTCGTGGAGAGCCCAAAATTCGTCAGCGAGTTTTTTGGTGGGGTAAATAATTTCTTTTAAGCGGTCTCCTGGGCGATCGTATCGCTTAAAGCATTTAGAAACATTTTTTAGTGAAATTACATTTTCTGTCATCCGATTTTAGATTTTAGATTTTAGATTTTAGATTGATATCATGTCCGCTAGAACAAAAAATAGGTTTGTAGTGAGGACTTTAGTCCTCAGATTTTTATGAGGACTTTAGTCCTCACTACCCTTAAGAATGGGTTTAAAGCCGACTCCTTCTAGGGGAAAATCAAACAAAATTATTCACTGTTTCAATCCTCGGACTTTTAGGGAGATGTAGCTGTCAACTGATTAAAGCTGTCAACTGAATAAAAAACATCTTGATGGAGTTTTTTGATGTTAGATTGGCTTTAGATCTAAAACATATAGCGGTTCTCAAAAAAGTGAGGATAGCCCATAGCCTGGTTTGGCTTATGCCCTATGCCCTATGCCCTATGCCCTATGCCCTATGCCCTATGCCCTATGCCCTATGCCGCCGGATAGTACCTCATCTTTCTGAGAAAGGCTATATTACAGAACGTCAGCAAAAGCGGGGCGCAAACGGCGGTAAACTGCCAAACCTGCACAAAATATAGCAGCAGAAATCAGGGTGGCGACACCCCATTCGCCCCAATGCTTGACTTCTCCCAGCAGGATCAGATCTCGGTAAATCTCGGAGATGGCGGCCATGGGATTGAGCCAAAATATCCACGCTCGCCACTGTTCGGGGATGATTGATGCTGGATAGACGATCGGCGTCAAATAAAACCAAAAATTTAGAATAACACCTAATGTCTGAGGAATATCTCGCAAAAACACGGTCAAGCCGGCTGTCAAATATCCTAAGCCCGCTGTTAGCAGCAACTGAGGCGCCCAAACCAGTGGTAGCAAACATAAAGTAGCGTTGAGCTTTTGCGTGGACACTGCTACGATCAGAATTAAAGCTGCTAAACCCAGAGAACTTTCAATAAAAGCTGTCAAAATCGGCACTAGCGGCAGCAAACCGAGGGGAAATACCACTTTTTTAACTAAATTTGGCTGCCCTACCACCGATACTCCCGATTTAATCAAACCGCTGGTGAAGGCACTCCAAGGCAGTAAACCTGCAAACAACCAGACTCCAAAGGTAATGTCGCTGTTTTCGGGGAAGCCTGCAAGTTTGAGCTTTACCTTGAGGACGATCGAGAATACGTATGTATAAATCACCAATTGCGATAGCTGATTCAGCAGCGGCCACAAATTGCCCAGAATCGAGCCTTTGTATTGAGCTTCCAAGTCCCGGCGCACCAAAGTAGCCAGCAGATTCAGCTTCGTCCACCGCTGGCTACTTGCGGGCAGCCTGCCGCCCGCAGTTCGGGCCTTTTGGGCAACTCCTTTCACCGTTCTCAGCAATTTTTTCGCCCTCGTTCACTAACCTTCACACCTAAATCAACTCAAGCTACAATTGCGCAGCTTTTGCTAAACCGCAATTATTCCACAGCCCCGTCGTTTTGATCAAGCATCTGTCACGCTGGCTTCGGCTTCTTCCTTCTTCCCTCGGACTTTTGCCCTCGGACTTCTGCCCTGAACATCCATCCGTTAAATCCGTTAAATCCGTTAAATCCGTTTCACAATCCGTTGCCGAACTTCCTTCCTAGGTTATTTTAGATCGCCTCACCCACTGCCGAACGGATCGCTAGTTTTTGCTCGTCGTCGTAGCCCCACCGTTCAAAAAATTCCTCGTACTCGCCGCTAGCATTCTGCAAACTTTCTAGCATTTGCGACGCTACAGTTTGACAGGCGGGCATTTGCAGGATTTGAATTAAATTGCGCGATCGCCCCTGCACTCTAGCAGAACCCGCCGCCCTTTCCTCGCTTTGATGGCGCGAATGATACACAACCATCGCCGACGACATCGCCAAATTTTTCACCAGCAGTTCTGCTACGATCTCAGGAGCCGATCGCAGCGCCTCGATGACTCCGGGTGACGGCCGGTCTGCCACCTGTCCCTCGTCCGTCAGATAAGTAACAAAAAAACCCCGAGCACCGTTCATAGTTTTCACCAGAGAGGCCACTGCTTGCTCGATCTGGGCCTCTGAAAGTCGATCGGCCTCAATTTCCGACAATAAAGATTGAGTCAGCTCGATCGCCCCCTCAAAAGTTATGCTTTCCGAGGCTAATAAAGAAGATGGAATACTCATAGCGAACTCAATACTGGTAAAGATTCCGCTCATAATTGTAAACAATTCCCATTGCCCGATCGCAAATAAATATGGCAATTATCTCCTCCAAACAACAGCCCCCCGATCCAAATCTACCCGAAGACATAGCCCCAGCCCCCCGGAAGAAAGCCGCCAAACCCCAGACGGAATCGCTACTAGAATCGCAAGAACTACCCGACGAAATCAACAACAAACAAGAAGACAAAATCCGGCCCCAGCGGTTAGCTGAATATATTGGACAAAAAGACTTAAGAGAAGTTTTGGCGATCGCAATTGCAGCAGCAAAATCCCGCGGCGAACCGATGGATCACCTGTTACTGTACGGGCCGCCGGGATTGGGCAAAACCACAATGTCGCTAATTTTAGCAGCAGAAATGGAAGTTGAATGCAAAATCACCACAGCCCCGGCCCTAGAAAAACCGCGAGATATTGTCGGATTGCTAATCAACCTGAAAGCAGGCGACGTGCTGTTTATCGACGAAATTCACCGATTATCGAAAGTTACCGAAGAAATCCTCTATCCAGCGATGGAAGACTGCCGCTTAGATATTACGATCGGTCAAGGAAAAAGTGCCAAAATCCGCAGCATTCCGCTGAAACCCTTTACCTTAGTAGGCGCCACCACAAAAGTTGGGTCGCTGACATCTCCATTGCGCGATCGCTTCGGCTTGATCCAAAGACTGCGATATTACGAAATAGACGAACTTAGTCTAATTGTCCAAAGAACCGCCCAAGTTCTCGACACTAAAATTACCCCAGAAGGAGCCGAAGAAATTGCCCGCCGCGCTCGCGGAACACCCCGGATTGCCAACCGTTTGCTGCGCCGAGTTAGAGACTACAGCGAAGTCAAAAAATTAAAGCCAATCAATGCCGAAGTTGCCTCCGTCGCCCTCGAATTGTTCAACGTCGATCCGCTAGGTTTGGATTGGACAGATCGGTCTCTTTTGACAGCAATGATCGAAAACTTTAACGGTGGGCCGGTGGGTTTAGAAACCCTCGCAGCTTCTACAGGAGAAGACACTCAAACAATTGAGGACGTGTACGAACCTTATTTAATGCAGATCGGATTTTTGCAGCGAACAAGTCGGGGCAGAATTGCCACAGCGGCTGCTTGGAAACACCTAGGTTTTGTCTCACCTAAATTATTGTAGGGTACGTTAGATGGAGTGTGCTTAAATAATTGCGATGGAACAGTCTTCGGGTGCGTCGCCCTCGAAAATCCCCAAAGAAATATCGATAATCTTACAGATCCGCACCTGACAAACAGCGCTACAGTGCATCAGGAAAGGCAATTCTCAATTATCACTGAACATTCTATTCGCTCCGCACTATTTATGGGTGCATCTGGTTTTGGCAAATATATCCGTAGGGGCTATAGCATGACCTCCGTGAATATGGGATTATAACTAATAACTTATATGCGGTCATGCTATAGCCCTCTTCAAAAACCAGATGCACCCCTATTTATTCCGGGTGTGCGTCAGTTGTGATACCATTTCTCAAACGTCTTGCTACACAAGAAATTTTGAGTTTGTTTACTCAATTATTTGGTCTGGTGCGTCGCTCGCTCGATTGTCTGTCTAATTTAGGGCTTGTCAAGGGCGACGCACCCTACTGCTGACCCACCCTACTTCACTTCGAGGTTCGATTATGAGTTAATTCTATGGGAATAATGAGTCACAATCCATTCCGCATATCGGCGGACATAATCTCGGGAGTCGTTGCAAGAAGCTAAAGCTACTGCGAGAGTTGTCCGAACGTCCAGGTGGAGAGCAAGTCTCAATTGATCCTTAAACTGTTGGGAAAAATTACCAGAATCCAGACGTTCCATAATGCAAGAAACTAGACGTTGGCTTTGCGATGCGCTCAAGGTACAGTGCTTGAGACGACGACACATCCTGGCACGCGATCTGCCATGCCCAGCTACTCCCACTAATGTGTCAGCCTCCACAAACAGAATACACATTTCCACCGCCTCAGAGTCGTCAAGCAAAAGCCGATCCGCAAGATTGTGCAAGCCCTGATGCTGCCCACCCGAGTTGAGCAGGGCGTAGAGCGAGGCTTTTGCTTTTATTTTAGTGGATTTTGATTTATTCATGTTACTGTGGCGAGCGCCAAATTTGGAAGCAGCCATAAACAATTAACTTGATATATGTCTATAATAATCAATCACAAACTATCCGCACCCAGCCGCAACTCCCGCAACATCTTTTCTCGCTCGCGCGCAATTTTTATAGCAGTTTCCCAAGTAAAAGTAAAAGATTGAAAAGAATCAGAATCAATCCGATCTTCATCCAAATCCACAATCACCTGGTTAAAAATCTCAAATAACTCTTCTTGCAACAAATCGAGTTCATCCAAGGTTTTCGCTTGGCGAATTTTTTGAATCAAAGTTAAAATCGCCAAATTAAATTGATCGGCTTGATTTTTTTGTGTCTGTACAAAGCGCGAGCGCAACTGCCAAAGCCAAGACACGAAAAGCGTTCCGATCGACAAATATAAACCCATAAGTTCAGAATTAGCAGCCAAAAAATCTGGTTTTTCGCGATCGTAATAAGCCTGAGCGCCCTCATGCAGCGGCAAAGCCAAACCCCCGCTCCCTCCCGGCTGACCCATCATTGCCGCCAGCGAATTAGCGGCCACCAAATTGCGGCGGTACTCGAACAAAATCCGCGTAATTTCCCGCACGAGCTCCGGATCGACATCCTCCCGGGCTAACAGAGTAGCCTGCACTCCCACGGTTGCCAAATCTGCATCGGGAACAGGCGGATCGGCCTTGTAAGTACCCTTAGGAATCTGATCGGCTTCCAGATAAGGTAACTTAATTTTCATGGCAGCTCCTTGGTCGATAGGTACTAACTTTCCCTGCGTATTTTGCAGCAAATTTCTCACCAAATGGCTGCCGGGAGGCAGTACCCGAAAGATAGCATCAACCTCCCCATTACTAAATAATTTACTTGCCTCTGTCCAAGAAGTCGGAGTAGATATAAAATCGGTTTCTTTTAAACCATAATGTTCGCTTGTGAACCAAAATGAACTGTAAGATCCGCTGCCTTTAGCCATCAGTGCAATATGTTTTCCTTTCAAATCAGCAACACTATGAATGCCAGACTGTTCGGAAACAATTAAGTGAAAAACCTCTTTAAACAACGAAGCAATTACGCGAGCCGAAGGTACCGCTGCCGTATCGTTTTGTACGATCGCTAACTGAGCTTCATTCGCCTCAAGCTTGCGCATATTTTCGTCAGCACCTTGAGTTTCAATAACTTGAATGCGGATGTGCGGATTTTGTTGGAAAACGACCTCAGCAAGTGCCTGTCCGAAAGGATAATAATTCCCAGTTTTGGTTCCCGTCGCCAGCTTTAATAGATAGACTCGCTGCTTGTCCTGGTGAAGCTTCCAGGCAAAAGATCCAATCAGGATAAAGCTTAATAGAGCAACGGGCAGCATAAATTTATTTTGCATGGATGTTGAGACTCGATCGATAATGGCAAAATTAAAAGTATTGTAGTTGAAAATTAGAATTCCCCATTACCCAAGGAGTGTCAACTTAACGTCAAACCTATTATCAGTCTTCTGTCTGGCGATTAAGGCTCTTCTCCCGCTCCTAGCCCCCCGAATCGTTGCGGGGGGATAAGAGTCTTCTCTTTCGTCCCCCTACAACCTTGAAAGGATGCGAGGGGGATCGACGCTCTGCTAAAAACGAGATTTATCAATGGTTTCGGGCGATAGTTGACACCAATCCCCATGACCCATTCCCCATGAGCAATTCCCCATGTTACTATCCCTCAGAATAGAAAACTTTGCCCTCATTGACAGCCTGGATCTAGACTTAGGCCCGAGTTTGAACGTATTTACAGGGGAAACCGGGGCAGGAAAATCGATTATCTTAGATGCGATCGATGCAGTTTTGGGCGGGAAAGTCGATCGGCGATCGATTCGTACCGGAGCAACACGCGCAATATTGGAAGCTACCTTTGAATTAGACTCATCCTCCGCCAAGTGGCTCTTCGAGCAAGAAATCGAACCCATAGACGGAAATTTAGCCGTTTGCAGCCGGGAAATTAACGCATCTAGCGGTGCTCTGCGCAGCCGATCGCGTTTGAACGGAATTCTCGTCAACCGCCAGTTAATGGAGCAACTGCGCGATCGGCTCGTGGAAATTACCGCCCAAGGCCAAACCGTCCACCTCGGCCAAGAAACCCTCCAGCGAGAATGGCTCGACTTATACGGCGGCAAAAGTTTGACCGAGGCGCGATCGACAATCACCACCGCGTGGCTGGGAGCTTCCACCGCCAAAACCGCCCTCAAACGCAGGCGCCAGTCCGAACAGCAGCGGCTGCAAAGACTCGATTTATTACAATACCAAGTCCGAGAGCTCAGCGAAGCCCACATCGAAGACGGCGGCGAACTCGAACAGCTAGAACAAGAATCAATCCGCCTCGGCCACATCGTCGAATTGCAGCAGCAGAGTTACCGAGTTCACCAAGCGCTTTACCAAAACGACGGCGACAGCGCCTCAGCCGCCGACTTGTTGAGCAAAGCCGAGGAAATTTTAAACGACATGGTAGTCTACGATGTCCAGTTGCAACCAATTTTAGAAATGGTCAGCGACGCCCTAGCTCAAGCCACAGAAGCCAGCAGCCAAATTAGCAGCTACGGCGAACAACTAGAAGCAGATCCCGAAAGACTCGAATTCGTAGAAGATCGGATTCGCGAACTCAAGCAAATTTGCCGCAAATACGGGCCGCTCTCAGAAGCGATCGCCTACTACCACAGCATCCAAAACGAACTAAACGAACTTTTAGAAGGAGGCGAGTCAATGGAAGCCTTAGAACTCGCATATCAGACCGCATTAGAGCAATTAAAAGACGCTTGCAGCCACCTCACCACCCTGCGGCGCTCCGCAGCCCTCAAACTCGAAACTCACCTCATCGGAGAACTTAAGCCGTTAGCCATGGAAAAAGTGCAATTTCAAGTTGAGATATCGCCTTGTACGCCAACCGCCACCGGTGCTGACCAAATCGCCTTTTGTTTCAGCCCCAACCCGGGCGAACCGCTGCAACCTTTGGGGGCGATCGCCTCCGGGGGAGAAATGAGCCGCTTTTTGCTCGCCATCAAAGCCTGTTTTTCCCAAATAGAAAGCGCCGGAACTCTAATTTTTGACGAAATCGACGCCGGAGTCTCCGGGAGAGTCGCCAGCGCGATCGCCAAAAAGCTCTATCAACTCTCCGACAAACACCAAGTTCTCTGCGTCACCCACCAACCTTTGATTGCTGCAATGGCTGATTGTCATTTTCGCGTCAACAAACAGACAATCGAAGCAGAACCAGCGATCGGCTCCGCAGCCAACTCCGAACCGGGGGAACGCACAGTAGTTAGAGTTGCCGCCCTCAACAGCGAACAGCGGCGCGAAGAACTCGCGCAACTCGCCAGCGGCCGCTCAGCCACAGAGGCGATCGCCTTTGCCGAATCCTTGCTCGTCGAAGCCGCCGGATTGCGCCAAAGTCAGTCCCCCAAACCTTGACAGTACGAGAATTGCTCCCGAATCCCCAATCAAAAATAGTCTTTAGTCCTGGACGCACTTGAAGCTTGAAACCCCGATCCCCCCTAGCCCCCCTTCTTAAGGGGGGAATCTGAAAAGCCCCCTTAAGAAGGGGGTTGGGGGATCTCTTCTGCGTAAGTCCTAGTCTTGTAGCGTTCCCACTCTCCCTCTCGGGATGTTCTTAAATCTGATTCAGGGTTTGAAGGAAGGTAGTATGAGAGTTGAACAACCAGTTTCAATGCGCAAAACTGCTTCAAAAGCTCCAACGGACAACGGACAACGGACAACAGACGGTCGAACGGCGTCAAACTCAGTCCCTCAAACCCGCTTTCCGACCCTCCAGGCGATCGGGGGGGTCAAAAGGCGGAGTTTTTTCCGAGCCGGAGGTTACACTGAAAATAGCAACCGCAAACCTTACAAAAAAAAAGCTCAAAGCCCCGTGACTTTAGTCCCTGGATGAAAGCTTCTAGCAGCAAAATTGACAGAAATTCTAGTTAAAAACCACTATTGTGTAGAGCAGGGCACACATCACTAGCAACTACTGGTGTCACAATTGCCGCTAGTCCCACTGCGGTCATCCCTCTTTCAGCAGCCAAGAGAGCAGCACGCATTCATTTTCCTGCTGGCGATCGCATCCAAGATCGGCCGAACCTACTTAAACCAGGCACACACAATGTCAAAATCTGTTAATAAACCATTTAAACAAAATTCGCAATCTCTAAAAAGATTCCAGCAATGGGACAGTCGCCGTGTCTCATCAGCAGTTGAGCAGCAATGCGAACTTCCCTTCCCTTGCCCTATGGCAGGAGTTCTGTAAACTGGGAAATAGTTTCACACATACTTGATGCTTGTGCGACCTGTGACCCAAAAGATCAACTTGCCCGCTCTCCTAGCTTAGACTAACCCTTACACTTAAGTTTCTGTAAAGGTCTATGAATTCTTCTGCATCTTCCACCAATTACTCTTCTCTGGACAACGTGATAGATGTCGCTGTTGTCGGCGGTGAAAATCATCATCAGGAACTCTATTCTCCCCCTCCGCCTCCTTCCCCTCCTCCCCCAGCCCCAGCCCCAGCCAGCAGTGCAATTATCCGGCGCCAAGGAAACGTCTCCGGTATTCTCAGTCTCATAGATAAGGACAGTTCCGTAGCAGCAGTTAAGGAAGTAGAAGAAAAACTTAAGGTTGTCAATCAAACCCTGGGAATGCTCGATAACATCCTGGAGAGCGAGGGATTTGACGCCATCCTCAACGAGATGTTGCAGTCGATTACCCTCAAAACCGGGGAATTGCTCAATGCCGATCGCAGCACAATATTTTTATTAGACGACGAAAAAAATGAACTCTGGGCGATCGTCGCTAAAGACGAAAATGGCAAAAACCTAGAAATCAGAGTTCCCGCCCACGTGGGTATTGCAGGAGAAGTAGCCACGCACAAAAAAGTGGTTAACATCCCTTACGATTTTTACAACGACTCGCGATCGGCTAACGCCAAAAAAGTCGATGAAAAAACGGGCTACCGCACTTATACAATGCTGGCAATGCCCCTGGTCAATGAAGAAACAAACGAGTTAGTAGCAGTCGTTCAACTAATTAATAAACTCAAACCCAACCCCGAAAAATATCCTACTTTAGACGCACAAATCGATCGGACTGGATTTACTCAAGAAGACGAACAAGTTTTTACAGAATTTGCTCCCTCAATTCGCCTAATTCTAGAATCGTCCAAATCTTTCTACGCAGCAACTCAGAGACAGCGCGCAGCCACGGCGCTGATGAATGCCGTCAACGCTCTTTCTAAGAGCAGTCTCGACTTAGAAGATACCCTAAAAAGGGTGATGGATCAGGCAAAAGAACTCATGAATGCCGATCGCAGCACCCTGTGGCTGATCGACGGAGATAAAGATGAACTGTGGACGAAACTCCCCAACAAAGAAGGCACACTTACAGAAATTCGCATACCCAGAACCGCCGGTTTTGCAGGAATCGTCGCCCAATCCAGCGAACCCCTGCTGATTCCCTTTGACGTGTACGAAGATCCCCGCGCCAAAACTTCGCGAGAAACAGACGAAAAAACAGGCTACCGCACTTGCAGTATGCTGTGTATGCCAGTGTTTAACTCCGACAACATATTGATTGGCGTCACCCAATTAATTAATAAAAAACGACAGGGAGAATTCCCGCCCTACAACCCGGTAGATTGGCCGCACGCCCCCGAACAGTGGAAAGCGAGTTTCAATCGCAACGACCTGGAATTCATGAAGTCGTTTAACATCCAAGCAGGAGTCGCGCTGCAAAACGCCAAACTGTTTGCAGAAGTCAAACAGCAAGAACAAAGACAAAAAGATATGCTGCACGCCCTGACTAACGGCGTGATTTCTACCGATAAAAAAGGCAATATAGTCGCGACAAATCCCAGTGCCCAAAAATTACTGGGTGTCAGCGATACCGAATTAGCCGAAGGCCAATCTTTGCGCGAGTTAATTAAGTTAGAAAAAGGCGATTTTGCCAAGTGGTTCGATGCGTCTTTGTCTCCAGAAGACGATAACGATCGCCAGCAGTATTACCCAGATCAAGTTTTGCTCTCCTGTGAAGGAGAATCGCAGAGTATCAATCTATCGATCAACTCAATGACCGACGCTACCGACCCCAGCAAGGTCAACGGCGCGTTAGTCGTCATGGAAGATATTAGCAGCGCCAAGCAAGTCAAAAACTTGATGTACCGTTACATGACCCCAGAAGTAGCCGAAGCGCTGTTAGCTTCAGGAGATACAGGATTGGGCGGCAAGCGCAAGGAAGTTTCGGTGCTGTTCTCAGATATTCGCGGCTATACCACACTTACGGAAAAATTGCAAGCCGAAGAAGTCGTGGTGATGCTCAACAAGTATTTTGAAGTGATGGTAGATGTTGTATTCAAGTACGGAGGTACTCTCGACAAATACATCGGCGACGCTCTGATGGCAGTTTTTGGCTCGCCAGCGCCCCTAACCGATGATGCGTGGTGCGCGATGCAAACCGCAGTGGAAATGCGGGAAAAATTGCAAGAATTCAATGTGGCTCGCATAGCTAATGGCGAGTTGCCCATCAGTATCGGCATGGGCATACATTCGGATCAAGTTGTCAGCGGCAATATCGGCTCAAGTAAACGCATGGAATTGACTTCCATCGGCGACGGCGTAAACCTCGCCTCTCGCTTAGAAGGCGCCAGCAAACAGTACGGGACTGACTTAATCATTAGTGACAATACTTACAGAAAGTATGCCGATCGAGTCTACGTGCGGGAACTCGACTTTATTACTGTCAAAGGCAAAAGCGAACCCGTAATCGTTTACGAACTCGTCGGCATCAAAGAAGGATGTTCGCCCATTGGCAAGCCACTAACCGAAACGCAGCAAAAAATTGTAGAACATTATAACAAGGCCCGCGAATATTACAAGACACCAGTCACTCAAAGACTCTCAGAGAGTGAGGTGAAAAACATCTTAGAGAATGTCGCGCAAATGCCGGAAGCAGAGATTAAGAAACTTTCCTACAATGTCGAGCAGCAGTTGGAACAAGAACTCAAGAAGCTGTTACATCAACTGAAAAAGCTGTCAGAGTACGATCCCAAAAATCTGTCCGAAGCAGACAAACTGATCGTGCTGTTGCAGCCGGAAATCCAACTGCTGAAATTGGAAGGTCTCAAAAACCTCTCGGAAGATGAAGCCAAAATGTTGCTGCAAGCCAAAATCAAGCAGCTATCAGCAGACGAGATTCAATCCTTGCAAGAGGGCGAAGTCAAAAAACTGTTGGAAGCAGACATCTTAGAACCCTCAAATGCCAAAATCAAGAGGCTCAAACCCGCACAGATCAGGCAGCTATTGCAGGCAAAAATTAAAAGCCGGGTATCCCAGACAGTTGCAGAAATGTTAGATGACCAATTTGAAAATCTGTTACTAGATCCCGTCAAAAAACTGCTGAGCGAGTTTAAGAAAGCCTTAGAACCAAAAGCCAAGGCAGCTTTTAGAGACGCCGAACGCGAATTTAACCTCGTTCTGGAAGTTGACCCCAAAAACAAGGCAGCTAAATTGCACGTCGATCGCTGTAAGTTATATAAGCTCAGCCCTCCCGACGTACTAAACTGGGACGGCGTGTGGAATCTCACAGAAAAATAGCAGCGTGTCGCAGCAAATGCTGGCGGCGGTGCCCAGGTTCGGGGATCGATCGCGATCCTGAGATCCCTCCCATCCGACCAATTAACCTGAATATCCTGTTGAGCCAATTTTAAAGAGCTCCAACAGGTATCATGGTTAGATAACCGGACTTGAACTCGCTCGCGCTCGCGATCGCCAATTGCCCGCGTTTGGCGCGCGCGAGCGCGAACAAACTAAGCACTTCTACCATCAGAAGAGCTGAGAAAATAGTTAGGACTTGCGCCAGCATTACCCAGTTGGTTGAGAAAATCTTGGGGAAAGGCGACAACACATCCGCTCAGAAACCGGATTTTTGACCCCGCCCGCGTCAGCCTTAATACCGTTGGTAGCTCGTAAAAGCAGCTTGTTTTCATCAGATAGTCAACATTCTAGTCTTAGATATAAAAAACTACTAGCATCAGTTATGGATAATTGGAATTCGCAGTCGGCAGATATTGAGTCGGTAGATCAGGTTTACCAACTATTGCTAGAGATTGCTCGCAGCTCGCTGTCAGATATCCCCAGAATCCCCGAAAATATCACTGTAAAAACTCTTCCCCTGATCCAGAAATTACAAAGGATTCAGCAAAGATCCCAGGGACAAGCCTTTAAATCCGATGCTTTTTCGGTAAACGATCCCGAATGGGTGGCTCAAGTCCGCCAACTGCTCGAAGAACTGACCGGCGAGTCTTTGTCGGAACGGCCAAAAATGCCGGAAAACCTGGCGGGCCGAGCCTTGAGTCTGGCAGATCAGGCACAAAACATCAAAGAAACCATAGAAGAAAAGGCAGCCCACCGCCCAACAGACAGACATTTGAGTCTAGCAGACAAGCCACAAAGCATCCAAGAAACAATCAAAGACAATGCAGCCCACAGCCCAACAGATGAAGATGAGAGCTCTTTGCAGTCTCCAGACGCGCTGCTGAATCTCTTGCATCAGAGTTTAAAAAGTCAGCGCGCCAAAAGCTACAAACCAGACGCTCCCGAATGGCAGCAACTCTTGACCCTGCTAGATGTCGTGCAGTCAATTTACAAGCAAATTCAACGTTAAAAGAGGTGCGGCTCGACACTATGTATCAAAGGCTCGATCGCCACACCGCAAGTATTCAGTAGCGAGACTACTATCAGGAAAGTTGCCCGATCGGCAAAAAGGGGCAGCCCAAGCAAAACACTAGGTGGGTGCTAAAGTCGGGCGCAATGATGGCGAGTTCGATGGCGCTCAAATAAACTCGGGCGCATCAACACGATCGACTTTAGCAGACTCAGTAGGTGACGGGGCGATCGATTTCTCGATCGCAGAAATAGCCGCTCACTTTTGAACAATCGGCCAGGCGCTCGAAAATTCGACTCAAACCGCCGTAACGATTTATGTGTCGGCAATAATAAAGCTTTGGAGAAAGCCCGATCGCTCCTAAAATGCTATGAAAGGGGTTTGACAAGTTGAAATGGGAAATGTGAGATTCAACTCCCAATCCCCAGTCAAAACCTGTAACGGTTCAGGGCCAAGCTCAACTTTACTTCTAGCTTTGTCGCCCCGCATCGCCCAAGTCTGGCGGTTGCAGAGCGAGGACTAGAAAAAGTACGGTTCGGCCGTGAGAACCGATATCGCATTCACCCCCGCTCACCTGTTAACTTGGAGATATTGTTGTGGACTTATCGCTAATTCCGGCACAGCCGAAACCAGGACTGCTTAACATCCTGATCGAAATTACCGCCGGTAGCAAAAACAAATACGAGTTTGATAAAGAGATGCAAGCCTTTGCACTCGATCGGGTGCTTTATGCCTCAGTGCAATACCCTTGCGACTATGGCTTCATACCCAATACCTTAGCCGATGACGGCGACCCCCTAGACGGCATGGTGATGATGGACGAGCCCACATTTCCAGGGTGCATAATCGCGGCGCGTCCGATCGGAATGCTGGAAATGATCGACGGAGGCGACAGGGACGAAAAACTGCTGTGCGTTCCCGACAAAGACCCCCGCTACGCTCACGTGAAGTCCCTCAAAGACGTAGCCCCCCACCGCTTGGACGAAATAGCCGAATTTTTTAGAACCTACAAAAATTTGGAGAAAAAAGTCACAGAAATTTTGGGTTGGCAAGATGTCGATCAAGTAATGCCATTAGTGGAAAAGTGCATCGCAGCCGATCGCAAATAAGCCCCTAGCCCGCACTCCTCGACAGCAACCAGACTAAAAATTCAGGAGGCCGAACTTAAGGCAACTGGTGTACGTCTCCGAATGCAGTCGAGGAGCGGGTGGCTAGAATGTAAAATCATTGGTGAATGCCGAGTCAGCGGAACGGCATTCCTCAAACAGCCACCCCGGCGACAATCTTGAAAAAAATACTACTCATCATAGAGTAAGATTAAGCGCAAATTCTCAGCAAGCTGGCGAAGGCGTTCTACTTTTGAGGAAAGTTTACCCGAACACTGACATCAACGCTATCTTAATCTCAGGAAAGTTCCGCACGCCGGGTAGCCCACAGGGTGCAAACAATGGTCTATAGAGCGTGACATCTCCTACACCAACCGACATTGGCATCGGTTGAGGGTTCTAACAGCCAAAGTGTTAGGTAAGTCTGATTTCCGGGTTCGGTACTCGAATAGTTTCCCTATAAAGCGTTTTATAGTACGGATTGCTAAAAACTAAACACTAAAAACTAAACACTAAGATCTCAACTCCCCAGTTCCTGCGCCAAACCTAAAAAAGATGCCAGATTCCGCACCCTCTCAAACCACTCCACAGCCTTCCGATCAGAAAGCCACTATGGAAAATAGTCCTTTGACCGAGTTTGTCGTTCAGTTTTGGGGCGTGCGGGGCAGCATCGCCACCCCCGGCAGCAAAACAATTCGCTACGGAGGTAACACGTCTTGCGTAGAAATGCGGTTAGGCAAAAAACGCCTGATATTTGACGGCGGCACCGGTTTGCGAGTTCTGGGCCTCAACCTGCTGCGGCAAATGCCGGTGGAAGCCCATATGTTTTTCAGTCACACTCACTGGGATCACATTCAAGGGTTTCCGTTCTTTACTCCTGCGTTTATCCCGACGAACTGCTTTCACATTTACGGAGCGATCGCCCCCAACGGCACTACAATCAAACAGCGTCTTGCCGATCAAATGCACCACCCCAATTTTCCAGTCCCCATCCAAGTGATGGCGTCAGACCTCAAATTTAACGATTTGACGCCGGGGGATATTCTCGAACTCGATGATGTGAAAATCGAAACGGCACTGCTCAATCACCCCAATACTGCGATCGGATATCGAGTCACCTGGGAGGGACACACGGCCGTCTACTGCACCGATACAGAGCATTTTCCCGATCGACTCGACGAGAATGTAGTACACCTAGCTCGCGACGCAGACGTGCTGATTTACGACGCCAACTACACCAACGAAGAGTATTACGACTTCAAAAACCCGAAAGTCGGCTGGGGACACTCAACTTGGCAAGCCGGAGTAGAAATAGCGAAAGCTGCTGGAGTCAAAAAGATCGTGATGTTTCACCACGATCCCGGTCACGACGACAATTTTCTCGATCGCGTCGAAGCAGACGTGCAAGCAGTTTTCGCCAATAGCTGCTTGGCCCGCGAAGGCATGAGCGTACCAGTGATTTAGATAACATCCATGCGGGCTGGGAAAATAATGCTTCCAGACCGCAGAAATTAGCAGCTAGAATGCGCAGAAACACAATGAACCACGAAACCCCCCTCAAGCGTCGCTATCGTAGCTTGCGGGGGCTTTACTCAACGTTGCTGGTGTTGATAATTGTCTGCTGTACCGGAGGCGGATGGGTGGCAGCCCAGACTGCCGGCTCTCACACTCCGGCGCGACTTGCTCAGGTGTCTGCCATTGAAGATAATGGCACTGTCGATCGCATCCCCGAACGCTACCAACTCGGACAGCAACTCTACCTAGAAAACTGCGCCACCTGTCACATCGGTTTACCGCCCCAAGTATTACCAACAGAAACCTGGCGCCGGTTGCTGCAAGATTCGCAACACTACGGACAAACCCTGAAACTCCTAGTAGACCCGCCCCGCCTGCTAGTGTGGAACTACCTGCAAACTTTTTCCCGTCCCCAAGCCAAAGACGAAGAACTCGCCTACCGAGTCGCCACCTCTCGCTATTTCAAAGCTCTGCACCCCAGAGTCAAGCTGGCGCAACCGGCAAATATCAGCAGTTGCGTGACTTGTCATCCCGGCGTATCTCAGTACAATTTCCGCAAGCTTACCCCCGAATGGGAAAACTCCCCGTAACGAACATGAGGTTCGATCGTTCGGACTTCAGTCCTCCTAATGATAGGAAAATCAGGACTCTTCGTCCTTACTACAAACAATTTTTAAAACAGCGATCTTTCAAGAGACTTGCATTGCATTGCATTCATTCACTTTCAATTCAGGAAATGCATCTGCGTTCATCTGTGTTTATCTGCCTTTTATCTGCGGTGGATCTATCAATCAAAAATTTATGCAATTGCTCGTCTAATCAAAAAAAACCGACGGATCGGGAGAAGGTCGAGAGCCCTTTTGAAATCGCTCCCAAGACTGCTTTAACTGAAGCGGCGCCGGATAATCGCGATCGTAAACAGCCAACACATTCGTCAAATTCCGTCCCGGCGGCAATAAAATCTGTCCTTGATCAGCCAAACCCACCGAAGCACCGCCGTCCAAATTCATCGCTTCCAAACAGCCGTAGCTTGCGGGGCGGGACGCCATCGCCTGCATAACTTTAGCTTCAGCTTCCAGAGACAAACTGTCAAGAAAAGTCACCAAAAATAATTTATCCCTCGAAGCCGGAAAGCCGATCGCCGTCCTCGAACCCACGCCCAAAACGTGAGAATCCTTAAATCCTTCCGACAAAGGAGACAGCCAAACCTTTCCCTGCTTCACCAATCTCGGCCCGCAAGTTAGAGAAAACCAATGTTCGCGCCAATCCGGCTGGCCTTCAATTCTAGCAGTAATCATCGACAATTGATTTCCCGCTTTTATTGCCAAAGTCGTGCCATAATTTTCCCAGCGGCTGTATTTGAGAAACTTACCCGCCGCCACCATATTTCCCAGCACAGCTTTTTGGTCGTCTTTGCCAAAAAAAGTCCCGTTAGCAACAACAGCAGCCCGGTAACGCCCCACCATATTTTCAAAAGGTTCGTCGCCCCGCGTTACTTGAGAATTATTTGCTAAAGCTGCATCATTAGCTAAACCAATAGTGATATAAGTTTCCGGATCTGCGAGGTCAATAGTTGTTAGATAAAAACTGGCACCAGCTAGAGTTTGGCTGCTGAATTGTACTGGTTTTGCTTGCTTAGCGGAACGTCTGATAATTTGAGGTTGAGACTGCACCAAAGGAGAATTTGCGGCGTTTGGTTGAGGAGTTTCCTGGGCTTTGACGATGGGATTGTTGGGCAGATTTTGAGGATTTTTTCCTGATTTTACAACAAAATTGCTGGGTAGAGGTTCAGGAGTTTGATTTGATTGTATACTTGATAAAAAAGCGAGTGATTTTTGCCACAGTTGACCCGCGAGAGTCAAGAAATTATCTCGGTTTTGGGCGATCGCCAAATAGTCAGCCAAAACCCGCGCCAAAGCTATGCCGGTTAAAAACAAAAAAGTGCGCCGCAGCATCGGGCGACAACCTTCAGCCTGTTTGCGTTTAGACATAAAAAAATCTCAGCTATGATAGAGAACGGTTTTCTATGTCTTTGACTACAACTGGCGATCGCGCTAATTCTGAAAATATCAGCAATAGGTGCGCCGCAGCGCATTTTACCAGTTACTACAAATCACTTTTTTTGTCAACATCAGTTCGATCGTTCGGAATGCAAGTCCTCTGAAAAAGAAGGACTGAAGTCCGAACGATCAAACCTGTTCGATCGTTCGGAATGCAAGTCCTCTGAAAAAGAAGGACTGAAGTCCTCACGATCAAACCTTTCAACATCAGTTCGATCGTTCGGAATGCAAGTCCTCTGAAAAAGAAGGACTGAAGTCCTCACGATCAAACCTGTTCGATCGTTCGGAATGCAAGTCCTCTGAAAAAGAAGGACTGAAGTCCTCACGATCAAACCTGTCAACATCAGTTCGATCGTTCGGAATGCAAGTCCTCTGAAAAAGAAGGACTGAAGTCCTCACGATCAAACCTGTTCGATCGTTCGGAATGCAAGTCCTCTGAAAAAGAAGGACTGAAGTCCTCACTACCAGCCTATCAACCTCAGTTCGTAGTGAGGATTTTAGTCCTCTGAAACAGCCGGACTGAAGTCCTCACTACCAACCTATTTCTTAGCCCGTATTCCGCATCCCCGCAGCAATACCATTAATCGTCAGCAGAGCTCCCCGCAACAATTCACCCTTGCTGTAACGCGAGTGAATCACCCCCGGAACCCCGCCAGTACCGTGCTGCCGCAAGCGTTTTAGCAGCGCAACCTGCAACAAACCCAAAGGCACAATCGTGGCATTTCGCAACTGTACCGATCGCTGCAACGACGGATCTCCGTCCAACAAACTCTGGTGTCCGGTAATAGTTAAAACCAAATCCCGAATCAAGTAAAATTCCGCAGCAATTTGCTCGAATAAAGCCTTAAAACGCTCCCGATCGGCCGGCAAAGCCAACTCCTGCACGTAGTGTTCAGCAATCTGCAAATCCACCTTAGATAACGTCATTTCCACCTTGGAAATTACCATTCTAAAAAACGGCCATTTCAGGTAAAAATACTGCAAAAGTTTCAAATGTTCTTCCGGTTCCTCCAGCAAAAACTCTTGCAAAGCTGTGCCGACACCGTACCAGGAAGGCAGCAAAAAGCGGCTTTGAGTCCAGCTAAACACCCACGGAATTGCTCGCAAACCGCTGATGTCTTTCTTGCCGCCGCGCCGCGCTGGGCGAGAACTAATTTGCAACTGACTGATTTCTTGAATTGGGGTAACGTGGTGGAAGAAATCGACTAAATCTGGCTGTTCGTAGATTAAATGACGGTAGTGCGATCGCGATTTCGCCGATAACTCTTCCATAATCTCGTTCCAAGGGTCGATGCCATCGAAACCAGTGTGCAGCAAACTAGCTTGAATTACCGCCGCCGCCACTGTTTCCAAATTGTAAAGCGCCAACTCCGGCAAAGAATATTTAGAAGCCAAAACCTCGCCTTGTTCGGTAATCTTAATTCGCCCGCTGATACTCTTTCCGGGCTGAGCCAAAATCGCCTTGTAAGCAGGCCCGCCGCCGCGCCCTACCGATCCGCCCCGGCCGTGAAAAATCCGCAATTCTACATTGTAGTTTTCCGCAATTCTTTGCAAAGCTTTTTGAGCTTTGTGAATTTCCCAATTGCTGCTGAGGAAACCCGAATCTTTATTGCTGTCGGAATAGCCCAGCATCACCTCTTGCAATTTAAGATTTTGGATTGAGCAGTGCAGCTTTTGTTCGCTTTTTTCCGCTACTTCCTGCGCGTATCCTCCAGTTAGCAAAGCCCGATAAAGCGGCAGTTCAAATATCTGCTGCATTACTTCCGGTGCTTTTTTCAAATCTTCCACCGTTTCAAACAAGGGGACTACTTGAATGCTGCTAATTCCTGTCGCTGGATCGTAAAGTCCTGATTCTTTTGCTAACAGCAAAACCGCCAGCATATCGCTGACATGGTGCGTCATGCTGATGACGTAGGTTTCGCAAATTTCTGGGCCGAACTCCTGGTGCATTTGCCGCAATATGCGGAAGGTATTAATCGTCTCGCAAGTTTTGGGAGAAAATGGCAATTCTGCTGGAATTAATGGGCGGCGAGTTTGCAGTTCTGTGGCGAGCCAAATAATTCGATCGCATTCGGACATTTGATTGTAAGACTTGGGCAAAATTTGCAAGTATTCCGCAATTTCGCTCAAAGCGTCGGAGTGTACTGTTGACTCTTGGCGGATATCTAAGTAAGCCAAGTTAAATCCGTAGATTTCTACTTGACAGAGCAGATTTTCCAAGTCCCGACAGCTCAAACCTGTTTCGATTAAATTTCGCTCGATGAGCTGCAACTCGGTCAAAAACTCGGTTCCCGATCGATAAAGGCCGGTCATTCCGGGATGTTCCGACAAAGCTTCGCGCTCCCGCTGCAACTCGTCTCCTTTGTAGAGGCGCCAATTGCGATCGCGCGTATTTTCCAGCCGCTGGAGTACGTAGGCCAGTTTCAACCGATAGGGTTCTTGGCGGTAGCGGATCGCCCACTGCTCGTAAACCTCGGGAAATTCCGATTTGTCGCGATCGAGAGATTCGAGCAATTCCGGCAATACGTCGCTCCAGTGCAGCGACAAACTCAAAAGTTCGTTCAACCGCTTCACCGCACTGATGTACTTGCACAGCACTAAATGGCGTTGGTAGCAAGCAGTTTGCCAAGTAACTTTTGGGGTGACAGAAGGATTGCCGTCTCTGTCGGAGCCCACCCAAGAACCGAACTTGCAAAAATTGTAACTAGGTGGTTTCAGGTAAGGGAAAGAAGCGTGCAGCGCTTGCTTTAAGCGTTGGTAGAGCTCTGGAATAGCATCAAACAGCACTTCGTCGAAGTAGTGCAGGGTGTACTCCACCTCGTCAAGCACAGTCGGCTTGAATTGGTGCAGTTCGTCAGTGCGCCACCAGAGGCGAATTTCTTCCATTAGTTGCTCTTGGAGAGTCGCAGCTTCCCAGGAAGACACCGGGTAGGGGCTTTCAGGGTCTGCCCCGAGTACCTGAAATTTCTCGTCAACTTGGTCTAGCTTTTGGAGAATCTTCGCCATCCGCCGTTGCTTGGTGCGGATCGTGTTGCGGACAATTTCCGTCGGGTGAGCAGTGAATACCAAGCGGATGTCTAACTGATCGATCAAGCGCTGGATTTGCTGGCTGGGCACGTTTAAGCGCAGCAGCATCGGGAACAGTTGGTGAAATGTTCCGGCGTCTTTGGCGATCGTCTCGCTGCTGTTTGCCTTGCTCAGAGCTGTTTGGGCCGGGCCTTCCCTGTGCCGCGGGCGATCGGGTGCATCCGTTGCTTGTCCCGGCAGCTTAGCAAACATCCGCCCGCCAGCATCGTTGCTGCCAGAGTAAGCTAGCTGTTGGTCTCGCTGTTCGTAGTGCTGTTCGACAATGTTGATTAACTGAAAATACAGTGCAAAAGCCCGGGCTGCGCGGATGGCGGCGTTGAGATCGAGCTTTTCGATTAGCTGTAGGACATTCGACTCGCGAAAGTGAGTGGCTTGTCCCTCGGCCGAATTGACCGATCGCATTTGTTGGAGCAAATCCACCAATTCCTGTCCGCACTCCTGTCGCAGCACCGATTCCCACAAGTCCTCTACTACTTTGAGGCGATTGCGCAGAAACAGGTCTGATTTTGAGTAAGGGGCAGAATGGGGAATAGATGTTGCATCAATAGCCTGTTCTGAAGACTGGAGGACTGAACTCATCGGGCTGTTCCTCAATAGCTGCGGGTGTCAAGAAAATTGTATTGTTTAGTTTCGCCTAAAAACACTTTTGTTTGCAGTCAAATCTGAGACATCTTATACAATTTTCGATTTTCGATTTGCGATTTTCGATGGCGGATGACTTATGACATCATGGTTTGGAGTACGGGCCTAGCCTTCCCTTCTGTTTTGAAACTAATCAGATGTGAAGGCACTTATGTAGAAGGTAGAAGGAAAGAAAAATTTTCACAGCACGGATTCTACCGACTGTCAAGCTTTTTGGTCAAAAAATTTAGCGTTGAACTTTCCTTGGGCTTTCTAGTCCTGCGATCGAGGAAAGTTGAGCACCGGGAGGCGCGAGCCCCGAAAGACTTCTTCGCTTTCAATGCCGATCGAGCTAATAAACTCAGCAGCAGCTTTGCCCGCCACCAAACCGCCCAGCATGGGTAAGGCGGCCAAACTCAATAAAATATCTGAGGGAATTGGCAACTTAGGATTGTTAGGGGTTTGAGGTTTGGGCAAGTCTTGGTTTTCCGACGGCATAGCTCCCTCCTGTGTAATTCAGTATCCTTAGTTTACAGCAGAAGGCAGAAGGAAGAATAGCAAGGGTTTCAGCAATTAAGAACGTCCTAATCTTTGGGCACTGCTAAACAGGGGAAAATAATCATCTTGACTTCTCACTTCGCTTAACTTGGTCTAATTGTGCCAAAATAGTTACAGGTTTTCTAGGCAAATATTACACTTGCCTCGGGCAACCATTTTGTAAGGTGTGACCCTTACCGGACGTACTACTACGCCCTGTATTCCCTCAGCAAAAG
>NZ_JAUBUN010000035.1:73713-84173 GCF_036702665.1 Microcoleus sp. Aus8_D2 | reverse complement strand
CATGCCCCATGCCCCATGCCCCATGCCCCATGCCCCATGCCCCATGCCCCATGCCCCATGCCCCATGCCCCATGCCCTGGGCGGGCCGATGATTATTTAATATTGGCAATGACGAAGCCCATTTGACACTCGTATCGATCGGGCAAATTTTCCGTTGGTTTAGCAACTGGATGGCCGCAGCGAAGCTCTCCACCGCTCCAGCGCGGTTGGCCCGTGCGATCGGCCAGCAAACAACTTTGGCAAACACACTGAGGAGCAAGCATCTGATTTTCAATTAGAATGACTAACATTTGATACCTCCGGCAGGTTTCACACCAGTAATTTCATTGTATGTCAGGAATTTGGGACAAACGGCTTAACCTGAACACAACGTAATATTTATGTCAATGGTGCGAAATCCGTAGTAGGGTAAAAGATCCCCAATTCCCAATCCCAAAATTGTCAAGAGGTTGATTATTGTGACGGACACTAACTTAGACTTCCTTTCCCAAACCGATCCGCTGATTGCCGATTTAATCGGGCAAGAGCTGCAGCGCCAGCGAGACCACCTAGAACTGATCGCCAGCGAAAACTTTACCTCAGCAGCCGTAATGGCAGCTCAAGGCTCAGTTCTGACCAATAAATACGCCGAAGGGCTGCCAGCAAAACGCTACTACGGTGGCTGCGAATTTATTGACGGCATCGAGCAAATTGCGATCGATCGCGCCAAACAGCTATTTGGAGCAGCCCACGCCAACGTCCAGCCTCACTCCGGCGCTCAAGCCAACTTTGCAGTATTTTTGAGCTTGCTAGAGCCCGGGGACGGAATTATGGGCATGGATTTGTCCCACGGCGGACACTTGACCCACGGTTCGCCGGTCAACGTATCCGGTAAATGGTTTAAAGCTTTTCACTACGGCGTCAGCCAAGAAACAGAACAGCTCGACTACGACGAAATTTTGGCACTCGCCAAACAAAAACGACCGAAATTGCTGATTTGTGGCTATTCAGCATATTCGCGAATTATCGACTTTGAAAAGTTTAGAGCGATCGCCGACGAAATTGGAGCTTACCTGCTCGCAGACATCGCCCACATCGCCGGGTTAGTCGCCACAGGCCACCACCCCAGCCCCCTCGACCACTGTCACGCAGTCACCACCACCACCCACAAAACCCTGCGCGGCCCCCGCGGTGGCTTGATTTTGACCAACGACCCGGAACTCGGTAAAAAGTTCGACAAATCAGTGTTTCCCGGCACTCAGGGCGGCCCCTTGGAACACGTGATTGCGGGCAAAGCTGTAGCTTTCGGCGAAGCATTAAAACCGGAATTTAAAACTTATTCTGGTCAAGTAATTGAAAATGCGGGCGCTTTAGCTGCACAGTTGCAGCAGCGGGGTTTAAAACTCGTTTCTGGCGGCACGGACAATCACTTAATGCTAGTTGATTTGCGATCGGCAAACATGACAGGCAAACGAGCCGACCAATTAGTTAGCGGTGTCAATATTACTGCTAATAAAAATACCGTGCCTTTCGATCCGGCATCGCCCTTTGTCACCAGCGGTTTGAGACTCGGTTCGCCGGCGATGACCACCAGGGGCATGGGAACAGCAGAATTTACCGAGATTGGCAATATTATTGCCGATCGACTCCTAAATCCAGATGATGAAAGCGTCGCCGCCGAATGTCTGCGCCGAGTAGCCGCACTGTGCGGTCGCTTCCCGTTATATCCCCACTTGTCCTTGAAAGTGCCGGCATTAGCTTAATTTTCCTGATCGGCAATGGGGAATTGGTAGTTGGAAGTGTACGGGTAAAAGGGTAAAAGAGCAGGAAAAGATTGAGAGTTGCCAGTAGCGATATTGACAAGCGGTTTTTATCAAAAATATCGCTCGCCCGGACGGTTTTTAGTAAAGATATTTGTCGGGTTCGGCTGTTTTACAGACGGTATTTATCGGTGGCGATAGATAGCGTTAAACTCGACCGGCTCGTCAAATATCGATCGACTGTTTCGATCGCAAAATATCGATAACTAACCCTTAATTCGAGAGTTAGCAGTTAAAAACCTGAATGTTGGCGCCGTCTCAACTTCGACTCCGACAAATCTCCGGCTTCCAAACCCCCAGTCGCACTCAAAGATGTTTCCTTGTTACAAGCCATCTGAAATGTAGTAGACTCTGCCTGACACCCTAATTGCCCCGCACTATTTAAAATTGATTTCAGATGCCGCACCAGTATCTGTACCACGTAATAGCTTTTCTGGTTTCTGCGATCGTCGTCCTCTTGAGTACGCCAATAGTTAAAAAAATTGGTCTCAAAAGCGGGCGAGTCGATCGACCAGGCGAGCGAAAAGTCCACCAGCGCCCGATGGTGCGCTTGGGAGGAGTCTCTATCTTTCTCGGCACTCTGATTGCCCTGTTATTTGTCTGGTTCTCAGGAGGCTTCATCGATGCTACCGGACAAGTTCTCAATCCCAAACAGGAATACGAAATTTGGGGAGTCACCCTCGGCGGCCTCGGATTCTTCCTCATCGGTTTAGCAGACGACCTATTTTCGCTCTCGGCCCTAAAACGCTTGCTCATGCAAATTGGCGTATCCAGCATCGCTTGGATGGCAGGCGTACAAATTGAGTTTCTCACAGTTCCCTCCCTGGGACTGACTGATCTTGGTTGGCTGAGCTTGCCGATTACTGTGATTTGGCTCGTCGGTATGGCCAACGCCATTAACTGGATTGACGGTTTGGACGGTTTAGCAGCCGGAGTTTCGGGGATTGCAGCAGTTGTGATGCTGATTGTCAGTCTGTCGATGCACCAACCCGCAGCAGCGCTAATTGCAGCGGCTTTAGCTGGCGGGGCCTTGGGATTTCTACGCTACAACTTCAATCCGGCTCAAATCTTTATGGGAGATGGCGGGGCTTATTTTATCGGGTTTACTCTCGCTGGAGTGGGAGTAATTGGGTTAGTTAAAACTACGGCTGTTACTTCTGTGTTGCTGCCATATTTAATTTTAGCTGTACCGATTTTAGATATGTCGGCGGTGATTCTCGATCGACTCCGTAACGGCAAATCACCATTTATTGCTGACAAACGCCACCTCCACCACCGACTCCTAGAAGCCGGACTATCCCATAGATTTGCGGTTTTATTTATTTACTCGCTGACACTGTGGGTGGGAAGTTTAGCCCTAGCTTTTTCGGTTCCCAGCGGCGTAATTTACGCTATGGGTGCGACAAGTTTGCTGGGATACGCTAGCTGGAAAGTTTGGAGACACGCTCGATAGTCAGTTGACAGTTGACAGTTGTCAGTTGTCAGTTGTTAGTTGTTAGTTGTGAGTTGTTAGTTGTTAGTAAGAATCACCAATTCCCACGGAGGCCACGGAGGCCACGGAGGCCACGGAGGCCACGGAGGCCACGGAGGCCACGGAGGCCACGGATCCCAATTCCCCAATCTAAAATCGAATAATGGTTGCTGAAATTATTTGTGTTGGCACTGAATTGCTCTTAGGCGATATTCTTAATAGCAATTCCCAGTTTTTAGCGAAAGAATTAGCGATTTTGGGAATACCTCACTACTATCAAACAGTGGTGGGTGACAATCCAGAACGCATCAAACAAGTGTTAGAAATTGCAGTCAGCCGATCGCAACTTTTGCTCTTTACCGGAGGTCTCGGCCCCACACCAGACGACCTCACAGTCGAAACCATCGCCGATTTTTTTGGCGTTCCCCTGATCGAAAAGCCGGAAATTATCGCCGATATCGAACAAAAATTTGCACGGCGGGGACGCAGCATGAGTCCCAGCAACCGCAAACAAGCTTTAATTCCCGAAACTGCGGACATTCTGCCCAACCGCAGTGGTTCTGCACCGGGGATTATTTGGCAGCCGATTCCCAACGTCACATTGATGACTTTTCCCGGCGTACCGGCGGAAATGCACTTGATGTGGCGAGAAACCGCCGTTCCTTATCTGAAAAATGGCGGTTGGTGCAGCTCAACTATTTGCAGCCGCACGTTGAAATTTTGGGGCATTGCTGAGTCGGCACTGGCGGAAAAAGTAGATCCTTTTCTAAATTTAACTAATCCGACTGTGGCTCCCTACGCCAATCACGGCGAAGTTAAATTGCGGATTTCGGCCCGCGCTGAGTCGGAAGTGGCCGCGAAAAAGTTAATTGAGCCGATCGAGCAACAATTGCGGCAGATTGCCGGCTTAGACTGTTATGGTGCTGATACCGATACCCTCGCCTCGACAGTCGGCAAATTGCTGCTGTTGGCCGGGGAAACTCTGAGTGTGGCTGAATCCTGCACCGGTGGCGGATTGGGTGCGATGCTGACTGCTATTCCTGGCAGTTCGAGCTACTTTTTGGGCGGGATTATTTCCTATGACAATCGGGTTAAGGAAGGATTATTAGGTGTTAATCCCGAAGATTTAGCGGAATTTGGTGCAGTCAGCACCAGCGTCGCAAAACAAATGGCTGCGGGAGTGCGCGCGAGTCTCAATACCACTTGGGGATTGAGCATTACAGGTGTCGCCGGGCCCGGAGGCGGCACCGATGCTAAACCTGTAGGACTGGTTTATATCGGTTTAGCGGGCCCCAACGGCGAGGCTGAAAGCTTTGAATACCGTTTCGGCGATGGTAGAGGCCGCGATTGGATTCGGCACCTGAGTAGCTGTACGGCGCTCGATCGACTCCGGCGTAAATTATTGGCAAAAGCGTAGAAAACATCTAACACTTTGTCAATTGTCAATGGTCAGCCGAAAGCTTAAGCTTTCTTTAATAATTGGCATCCGAGATATTTCAGTAATTTTCCCCTTGCCTATTGATTATCTGTAAAGATTCGTTATGATAATAAGACAGGACTGATTGGCAAATATACTGACTCTCTCCGTTGCTCCAAACCGTTGCTCCCAACAACCAGCAAGCGAGAAAGCAAGTTTGACCTTTGGTTTCAAAGTCGTGCTTGCTTATTTTCAGAGATTTAGCCGTCGGTTTAGCAATCTAGACTATAACAAAAGGAGCTATCCGTTCAATGGAAGACATTGAAAAGGTGCTGGAACAAATTAAAGAATGGGTTCGCAAGCTGATAGAAGGACTGCTGAGTCCAGAAGCTCAACCGGAACTCGAACCGATTCCAATTCCAGTCAACCAACCCAGGCATCGCCGGTAGTTGGCACTGAATTTGGGGTTTGAGGTTTGAGGTTTGAGGTTGAGGACTGGTTCTAAATCCCAAGTCAAAACTCTCATAAATTTTGTGGCGCTGGAATTTTTAAAATTGTTAAATATCCTGGTACTTCACGGCCCTAATCTGAATCTATTGGGTCAGCGAGAACCTGGAGTTTATGGTTCTGCGACTTTAAATGATATCAACGAGTTGCTAGAACGAGAAGCGCAAGCCCTCCAGGTGCAAGTGTCTATTCAGCAATCGAATCATGAAGGGGTTTTGGTAGATGCAATTCACTCAATGTTGGGGCAGCACCAAGGCTTGTTGATTAACGCTGGAGCTTATACTCATACGAGTGTGGCAATTAGAGACGCGATCGCCGCTGTGAATATCCCTGCGGTGGAAGTTCATTTGAGCAATATTTACCGGCGGGAAGCTTTTCGCCACCACTCGTATATCGCAGCGGTGGCGATCGGGCAAATCAGCGGTTTTGGCTCAGAAAGTTACCGGCTGGGGCTGCAAGCTCTAGTTAGTTATCTGATAAAAAATTAAAAATTCACCGATTTTTGCGATCGGATGAGGGCCGGTTTTAGATGGAAAACCAGCCCTTATATATTTGGGTTGAATTCAAAATAATCACCAGCAAGAATGGTAATGGGAGTTGATATTTGAGATTTGAGATTTGAGATTGGGGAATCATATCATGTCCGGTCGATTACGATCGCAAAAACGGTTGGTAGTGCGCCCTCCCATTCCGCAGAATAAGAGCGGACGCTCAGTCCGCACGTGCGTTCCTTACTTATTGCGGTCAATCGACCGGACATGATATGACTTATTCTGTAAGGGTTTGGAACACCTGCCTACAGTTGCATTGTTTTTTAAATGGTAAAATAATTAATAGAAAAATCACAGTTACCAATTACCAATTACCAATTACCAATTACCAATTCCCAAGGCCCAATGACCAATGACCAATGACCAATTCCCAATTACTAGCAACTTCAGTTAAATTCAAATGCGGCATTCCCTGTTGAGCAAGTTTCAAGGAACCATTCTGGGGGCAGTTTTAGGAGACTCTATAGGCCTGGAATACCAGAGGCTACTCGTGGGTATTCCCCCGGAAAGAGGAGACTTGCAGCCGATTTTACAACTGACGATACACCAAAAATTGACGCTGAGTGGGGCAACATTAGCGTTGAATTCTCCTAAGAGCAAAATCCTCACGGGCAAACGCTCATCCGAATGCGGTAGACTGGCGGTGGCTGGCGCTCAAAGTTTAATTCGGTGTAAGGGTTTAGATTTAAAAGATTGGGGTGATACTTGGGAAGCATTCACCAAGTCGGAAATTTACCATCCGCGAAGCACTGAGTTTCAAAGTATGCTTAATCCTTGTGAAGCTGCGGTGGCTGCTCTGCCGTGCGCGATGTTTTTTCACGAAAATAAGGTTAAGCTGCGAGATAAAATCATGCTGGCGACAGATGTTTGGCTCAAGGACAATCCGTCAGAATGGCAGACAGCAGTGTTAGCTATCGGATATGCGATCGCCCGATCGCTCAAACAAAGACTTGACCCCGCCAGAGCGATCGAGCAAACCATTGCCTACCTGAAAACAGATAATGCCTTAACAGAGCTGCTGCTGCAAGTACAAATATTACTAGAACAGGGAGCCGATTTAGAAACAGCCACAACTCACCTGTGCAAAAGCGCCACAGCTTTGCGACAAAAACAGGGCGAGGGCGAGAAAAAATCAGAAACTAAGTCAATTGTCAACCCGGGAAATTTCCTTCCCATTGCTCTAGCTTTCTACTGCTTCTTGAACACCCCAGAAGACTGGCGCTTGTCAGTGGTGCGGGCGGCTCGCTGCGGGATAGCCGGACAACTCACTTGTGCTTTGACAGGATCTCTGTCTGGAGCGTACAACGGGGTGGCTGCGATTCCTGTAGAATGGCGAGAGGTATTTTCGGCTGTGGAATCGCTGCCGTTGGCCGAGGACCCAGCACCCGGGATCTGGGGAACCCGTAGCGATGCAAAAATTGTGGAGTTAGCAAATAACCTGTTTGCTGTTTGGGCTGGAGTTTACAACCCTTCGGCTGGCCTCTCTTCGGTAGCGCTAGCGCGATCGGTGGCTGCACCTTATGTGATTAGACCTCGTAAAATATAAAGTTTTGAACTTTTAACAGGAGTGGAAACCAGAAATTAGCAAGAGACGAGCAATTGCATTCATTCCCTCGCTCTTCTTCAAATTATCTGCGTCCATCCGCGTTCCGAAGCGGTTTGCTCGAATTGCATCAAAGATTTAGGCAATTGCTCGTCTAATAAACAATTAGCAATGAACAAGTCAAAAGCGAAAGCGCCAGGAAAGCTACAATTAAAGATTAAAAAGTAAAAAATTTAATCTGACTCCCTTGCCCAAAAAAACCGGGTTTATAGGAGAATACTGGGTCGGGAAACGAGGAACTACGGAGAAACAGGGTTTTTAGCCAGGGCTCGCGCGACTCCTGTTAATGGTGGACAACCGAAAGAAAGAAACCCAACTGCTGGCGAGAATCAGGTAAATTAGCCTGCTTGTTTTGAATATTCAGGTACGGCAGTTCGGATAAACTCAATCAAGATGCACAGTCAGAATTTCTGACAAGGCTGCTGGATAACAGTGATCTATCTTCGACACAAATGAATACGCTCTCCTCATTGATGCGGCAGATTGAGCAGCTAGGGGCTGCGCGCTCACTGCGCCAACATATTGCTAAAGTGCAAAATGCTGGCAGCAAGGCAGATCCCGATCGCCCTGGCGGGCCTCTCCTGAGCCGTTTTTTGCCCCAAAAATCGGTTCTGCCCGAGACTTTTACTAGATTTAGAAGTAAAACGTCAAAATCAAGCCTCAAAAATCAAGCTCGTTCCCCGATGTTGGCGCTGGTAGCAGTAGTTTCCCTCAGCAGCACTCTGGGCCACCGCTTCTACAACCAGCCGAAACTGGATGTGGGGACGAAAGCTCCTCAGACGATTAAGGCTCCTGCTAGTGTTAGCATCCCCGATCGCAAAACTACTGAAGAAAAGCGTTCATCAGCGCGGATTGGGGCTGTAGCGATATTAATGCTCGATCGCACGGTCGATCGACAAATCGATCGAGAATTGCAACAATTTTTGCAACAGGGAAGCGAACTGCGGCGGCGAGTTGGCGAGTTTCCGTTTGTGACGCCCTCGGCGCTCTCAAATGCGGTTCAGGTTTACTTGAGGGGGTGTCCGGAGTGGGAGTGGCGATCGATTTTGGCGCAAGCGGGGGACAACAGTGCGAATTTCGAGCGGTTGAATTTGAATTCCCCCACAACTGCACCGACAGATAACCAGTCTCAGCAAGATGCGATTTCAGAATTGCAAGCTTACAGTCGATCCGTCTCAGCAGCAGATTTTCAAAGCCTGACAAACAGCATTTCGCAAGCTCGTCAGCGCTATCTCAATGCTGTGGAAGCGCTCTCTAAACCGTCGGTTTCCGGGCTGCGACAGATTTACGATACTTCGCTGTTTGAATTGTCCGATGCAGCTTGGGAGAAAACCCAAACGGGGATGAGTCGGGCGGCGAAAAGGATGCTGGCTCAAGGTATCCCGCCGGGGTTACCAAAAGAGATGTTGAAAGAAGCTGTGAAGCTGCAAGTCGCAGATGAAGTGCCCTTAGAGTCCCAAGCTTTGGCGGTTGAGGGTTTAAGTGCAATTTTGCAGCCGAATTTGGTGAGAGATCCCGAGGAAACCAAACAGCTAGCTGAATTGGCGGCGCAAAAGGTGAAACCGGTGACGATCGAAGTAGAGGAGGGCGATATAATTGTTGCAGAAGGAAAAGAAATCTCGCAGCAAGATTTCGTGTTGCTGGACTATTTTGGTTTGAGCCGGCGGGGGGTGAATTGGCTGGGGTTGGCGGGGTTTGTTTGCTTAGTCGCGGGGGCCATTGCGATCGTACTGCTGGTAGAAAGGCACTACCGCTTGCGCCGGAGAGATCATTTCTTGTTGCTGTTGCTGACTTTGAGCGCGCCGGTGCTGGTGAGTTTGGGGCTGCCTTGGACGACTTTACCCGCGATCGGGATTTTAGCAGGCGGCTTCTACGGTTCGGCGGTGGGAGTGACTGTGGTGGGGCTGCTGTCGGTGCTGCTACCCATTGGCTTGGATGTAGAGTTGATTCATTTGGTGGCTAGCGCGGCGGGGGGATTGCTGGGCGCTTTTATGGCCGGGCGGTTGCGATCGCGCGAGGAATTGGCTCTTTTGGGCGTGGCTGTCGGCTTGACTCAGGGCAGCGTCTATCTGGTGGGGACTTTGATTGCTAGCGCCGCTGCTGGTGCGATTTGGTACGTCGTCCTCGGTACGGTGGGTTGTCAAAGCTTGGCGGGTTTGGCTTGGAGCGTGGTGGCGATCGGCATCAGCCCTTATTTAGAACACGTTTTTGACTTGATTACCCCGATCCGGCTGGCGGAACTTGCCAATCCCAACCGCCCGCTGTTAAAGAGGTTGGCGGCCGAAGCTCCCGGGACTTTTCAGCACACGCTGTTTGTGGCTAGTTTGGCGGAAGCTGCGGCGAGGGAACTCGGCTGCAATGTTGAGTTAGTCAGGGCTGGGACATTATACCACGATATAGGAAAAATGCACGACCCGAGCGGATTTTGTGAAAATCAAATGGGCGGGGGCAACAAACACGATGAGATTAATAACCCTTGGACGAGCGCCGAAATTATTAAAAAGCACGTTAGCGAAGGGTTGGTAATGGCGCGGAAGCATCGATTGCCGAAGGCAATTCAGGCGTTTATTCCTGAACATCAAGGCACAATGTTAATTGCTTATTTCTACCATCAAGCGCAGCAAATTGCTGCCCAAGAACCGGAAAATTTAAATATTACTTTGGCAGATGCGGGTAATTCAAAGTTAGCAATCAAAACCAGGGAAGTGAGGGAGCAGGATTTTCGCTACGACGGGCCGATTCCGCAGTCGCGGGAAACGGGGATTTTGATGTTGGCTGATTCTTGTGAGGCTGCTTTGCGATCGCTCAAGGATGCCACTCATGAGGAAGCTTTGAATATGGTTAATCGGATTTTGAGGGCTCGCTGGCAGGATAATCAGTTGCTGGATTCGGGTTTGACTCGGGAGGATATGTCTTTAATTGCGGAGATTTTTGTGCGAGTTTGGGAACAGTTCAATCACAAGCGGATTGCTTATCCTAGTGCTGTTTTTACTCCGAGGTAGAGATTTGCGAGTTAGATTTGATGAGAGATATTTTATGAAATAATACCGTTATTAGGTTCGTAGTGAGGACTTCAGTCCTCTGATTTTATGCGGACTGAAGTCCTCACTAC